>NZ_JASCPN010000060.1:0-33856 GCF_029960155.1 Pseudomonas sp. PS01300
GGTCAAGCCCGCTCCCACAGGGATCTTCATGGCCTTTGTGGGAGCGGGCTTGACCCGCGATGGGTATGCCGCGATCTATCAGACTGAAGCCGGATCAACCTTGCCAGGGTCGATGCCCAGCGCTTCGATCGCGCCGGCCACCACCTCACGCTCGATCACCCCGTCCGCCGCCAGCGCATTCAGCGCCGCCAGCACGATGAACTGGCGGTCCACCTCGAAATGCCGGCGCAGCGCCTCGCGGGTGTCCGACTGGCCGAAGCCGTCGGTGCCCAACGCCACGAAACGCCTCCCGGTCACCCACGGCCGGATCTGGTCGGCATGGATCTTCATGTAGTCCGTGGCCACCACCACCGGCCCCGCATGCCCCTGCAGCAGCGTTTCGATGTATGGCGTCTTCGGCGCCTGCAGCGGGTGCAGCAGGTTCCACCGCTCCACCGCCTGCGCCTCGCGCCGCACCTCGGTCAGGCTGGTGGCGCTCCACACCTCGCTGCTGACGCCGAAATCACGCTGCAGAATATCCGCCGCCGCCAGCACCTCGTTCAGTATCGAGCCGCTGCCCATCAACTGCACATGCCGCTCGCCCTGCGGCGGTTTTTCCACCGGCAGGCGGTACAGCCCCTTGAGAATGCCTTGCTCTGCGCCTTCGGGCATGGCGGGGTGGGCGTAGTTCTCGTTGAGCACGGTGATGTAGTAGTACACGTCCTCCTGCTCGGCATACATGCGGCGCATGCCGTCCTGGATGATTACCGCCAGCTCGTAGGCATAGGTGGGGTCGTAGGAGACGCAGCAGGGCACGGTGGCCGACATCACGTGGCTGTGCCCGTCGTCATGCTGCAAGCCTTCGCCCATCAACGTGGTACGCCCGCTGGTGGCGCCCAGCAGAAACCCCCGTGCGCGCGCATCGCCCGCCGCCCACAGCAGGTCGCCCACTCGCTGGAAGCCGAACATCGAATAGAAGATGTAGAACGGCAGGGTCATCACGCCATGGTTGGCGTAGGCGGTGCTGGCGGCAATCCACGACGAGGTGGCGCCGGACTCGTTGAGCCCTTCCTGCATGATCTGGCCGTCGGTGCTCTCCTTGTAGTAGCTGAGCGTGCCGGCATCCTGCGGCGTGTACAGCTGGCCCACATGGGAGTGGATGCCGATCTGGCGGAACAGCCCCTCCATGCCGAAGGTGCGTGATTCGTCGGGCACGATCGGTACGACGAGGCGGCCGACCTGCGGGTCCTTGAGCAGGGTGCCGAGAATGCGCACGAACGCCATGGTGGTGGAGATGGCACGGTCACCGGTGCCCTTGAGCTGGCTGTCGAAGGCCTCCAGGGCCGGCACCTGCAACGGCTCGACCCTGGCCTGGCGCGCCGGCACATGCCCGCCCAGGCGATCACGGGCCACCTGCAGGTAGCGCGCATCGGCGCTGTCGGGGGCGGGCTTGAGGTAGGGGATCTCGCCGAGGCGCTCATCACTCAGGTCCAGGCCGAAGCGGTCGCGGAAGGCCTTGACCGCCTCGTCGCCCATCTTCTTCAACTGGTGGTTGATGTTCTGGCCTTCGCCGGCTTCGCCCATGCCGAAGCCCTTGACGGTCTTGGCCAGGATCACCGTTGGCCGCCCCGTGTGACGCACGGCCGCCGCGTAGGCGTTGTACACCTTGACCGGGTCGTGCCCGCCGCGAGCCAGCTTCCAGATGTCGTCATCGCTCAGGTCGCTGACCATCGCCAGCAGTTCCGGGTACTTGCCGAAGAAGTGCTCGCGGACGTAGGCGCCGTTCTGCGACTTGTAGGTCTGATACTCGCCGTCCACGCACTCCATCATGCGCTGGCGCAGGATGCCGCTGCTATCCCTGGCCAGCAGCGCATCCCAGCCGCTGCCCCACACCACCTTGATCACGTTCCAGCCGGCAGCACGGTACAGGCTCTCGAACTCCTGGATCACCTTGGCGTTGCCACGTACCGGGCCGTCCAGGCGCTGCAGGTTGCAGTTGACCACGAAGATCAGGTTGTCGAGTTTTTCGCGCCCGGCCAGCGAGATGGCCGCCAGCGACTCGGGCTGATCCATTTCGCCGTCACCGAGAAACGCCCACACCTTGCGGCCCTGGCGTGGGGTGAGGTCGCGGTCTTCGAGGTAGCGCATGAAGCGCGCCTGGTAGGCCGCGGTGATCGGCCCCAGGCCCATGGATACGGTGGGAAACTGCCAGAACTCGGGCATCAGCCGCGGGTGCGGGTAGGACGACACGCCATCGCGGTCGGTCTCGCGGCGAAAGTTGTCCAGCTGCGCCTCGCTCAGGCGCCCTTCGAGGTAGGCCCGGCCATAGATACCCGGCGCCGAGTGGCCCTGGATGTACACCATGTCGCCGGCAAACTGCGCGGTGCGCCCGCGAAAGAAATGATCGAAGCCCACGTCATACAGCACCGCCGCCGAGGCGTAGGTGGCGATATGCCCGCCCACCCCCGAATGCTTGCCGGCGCGCAGCACCATGGCCAATGCGTTCCAGCGGATATAGGCATTCAGGCGCTGCTCGGTGGCCAGGTCGCCGGGGTAGGGCAGTTCGCGCTCGGGGCCGATGGTGTTGACGTAGGGGGTGTTGACGCGGCCACGAAAGTCGCCGTGCAGCGACACGTCCAGGTCCAGCATCTGGTCGATCAGGAAGTGCGCACGCGAGCGCCCCTCCACCTCGACAACGGTGGCCAGGGACTCAAGCCATTCCTGGGTCTGCTCGGGATCTGGGTCGTTCAACAGAGGGGGCTGCTGTTGCATCGGTAATCCTCCTGCGGGGTTGTGGCGGGCAGTGCCGGCAGGCCTGCCGGGTAGTAGTTGCATTTGCAATTGATTCTAGGCATGCGCCCCGTATGATTGCAAATGCAATAACTTTGACCCGAGGAACCCTCATGGCTGCACCCACCGCTGACCTCTGGTTCAGCTTCATTCGCGCCCACCGCAACCTGATTCGCGAAATCGAACGCCGCCTGGCCGACCAGGGCCTGCCCGTGTACGCCTGGTATGACGCGCTGTGGGGCATCGAGAGCGGCCCCGATGGCTGCCGGCGCATGCACGAGCTGGCCGATGTGATGGCCATCGAGCGTTACAACCTGACCCGCCTGGTCGACCGCCTGGAGGCCGAAGGGCATGTGGTGCGCAAGAAGGTCGCGGGCGACGGGCGCGGCGCCCTGGCGTGCATCACCGACAGCGGCAAGGCGCTGCGCAAGCGCATGTGGGCGGTGTACAAGCAGGCAGTGGACGAGCTGTTTCTGAGCCAGTTCACGCCCGAGCAACAGGCGCTGTTCGCCCAGGCGCTGGAACAGTCGAGCTTCAAGGCCCGGGCGTCATTCGCCTAGGCCCAGCCGGGCCTGTGCGGCGGGTAGCGCCTGGGTGTCGAACAGGCCCTGGCCGGCCAGTGCCTGCAACGCGCTGAAGGCTATCCAGCGCCGATCCAGGCAGTTGCCCGGCGCCAGGCTGTCGGCGCCCAGTGCGGTGAAGGGCGCCGTGACATGCGGGGCAAGCTGGTCGGCGATGTGCTGGGCATAGCCGGTCACGGCGATCACCGGCGTGCTGGCCGACATCAGGCAGTACTGCAGGTAGCTCTTGCGTGGCGCGGCCTCGGGGTGCAGGCGGTTCCAGCGCGCGGCATCGTCGCTGTCACGGGCCAGGCGCGTGTAGCTGGGGCAACTCCACAACTGGCTGGCGATGCCCCAGTGCGTGTCGAGCAGCACCGCGGCGGAACGCACCTCCCGGAGCATGGCGCCGGCGCCCAGCAGGCGTACCTGGGGGCGGGCAGCGCTGGTGGGCTGCAACGGGTACATGCCCAGAAATGCATCGCTGCAATCGTCGTGTGCCGGTTCATCGGCTGCCGGCGGCTGGTCGTGCAGGGTCATGTAGTAGAAGCCGTGGCGCCCCTGTACGTACAGCTCGTCCAGCGCCGCCAGCAGGATGGCCTGGGCCTCGGCAGCGCTGGCGGGGTCGTACGGGCGGCACTGGGCGTTGGCCGACAGCCACAACGGCAGCCACGGGTGCGCGCCCTTGGGCCAGCGCGAGGCGGCCGATTCCAGGTCGTTGAACACGATGCCGCGGTGGCCGATCTGCTCGGCCAGCATCGACACGCGGGCCGAGCTCGGCGACTGGGTGAGGTAGATCAGCGGGCGTTCGCGGCTGGGCGCCTGCTGGCGAAACCAGATGCCCCAGGGGCTGACCACCTCGCTCGCGCTGTCGGCGCGATCATTGATCACCCACAGGTTGCCCGCCACGGCCGGGTCGTGCTCGATGCGGTGCACGGTCTGCAAAATCTGCAAAAGTGGCGAGTGCGACGCTGCGCCGGTCGACGGCAGGCCGGCCTCGATGCTGCGAATGCAGGCGTGGGCGGCCAGTCGGGCAGGGGGGATGGCAGGCAGTGAATCCACGGGGCAGCTCCATGATCGGTCCTTGGCAGAAGCGCAAGGGATACTGCAATCTGATTGCAAATGCAATCAGATGCTGTCGACACGATCAGGGCGCTGCGCTTTCAGGTATGGGGCACCGCGGCGGCGGCTGCGTTGCCGGCGTACTGGGGCTTGAGGTGGCCTTGTTCGTCCAGCAGGTAGGCGTCCATGATTTCCCGGACCACCGGCCCGGCCACGCGCCCACCGGCCTCGCCGTTCTCGATCATCACCGCGATGGCGATGCTCGGGTGGTCGGCGGGGGCAAAGCCCACGAACAACGCGTTGTCGCGGTGGCGCTCCAGGGTCTTGTCGCGGTTGTAGCGTTCCCCCTGCTTGATCGCCACCACCTGCGCGGTGCCGCTCTTGCCGGCGATGCGGTACTGCGCCCCGGCAGCGGCGGCGCGGGCGATGCCGCGCGGGGCGTGCATGACCATCTGCATGCCCTGGTTGACCTGGTCCCAGGCGTGGCGGTCATGCAGCACGATGTCGGGCATGGGGTTGGGGTCTACCGGCGGCTCGTCGCCGATGCTCATGGCCAGGTGCGGGCGGTGCCACACGCCCTTGCTGGCCAGCAGGCTGGTGGCCTGCGCCAGTTGCAGCGGGGTGACCTGCATGTAGCCCTGGCCGATGCCCAGGATCAGGGTTTCGCCGGGGTACCAGGCCTGGCGCCGGTTGGCGCGCTTCCAGGCGGGTGAGGGCATCAGGCCGGGTGACTCTTCGAACATGTCCAGCGAGACCTTCTGGCCCAGGCCGAATTCGCTCATGTAGTCGTGCAGGCGCTCGACCCCCAGCTTGTGCGCCAGGTCGTAGAAGTAGGTGTCGTTGGAACGCATGATGGCGCTGTACATGTCCACCCAGCCGTCGCCGCTGCGGTTCCAGTTGCGGTACTTGTGGTCGTAGTTGGGCAGCTCGTAGTAGCCGGGGTCGAACACCCGGCTGGCCGGGGTGATCACGCCGCTGTCGAGGCCGGCGATGGCCACCTCGGGCTTGATCGTCGAGCCCGGGGCGTACAGGCCGCGCAGCACGCGGTTGAACAGCGGCCGGTCGATGGAATCGCGCAGCTCGGCGTACTGCCTGAAGCTGATGCCCTTGACGAACAGGTTGGGATCGAAGCTGGGGTTGCTGACCATCGCCAGCACCTCGCCGGTGGCCGGGTCCAGCGCCACCACCGAACCACGGCGATCGCCCAGGGCCTTTTCGGCGGCCAGCTGCAGGTGCGCGTCCAGGCTCAGGGTGATGTTCTTGCCGGGCACCGGGTCGTGGTGGCGCAGCACGCGCATGATGCGGCCCTGGGCGTTGGTCTCGACCTCTTCGTAGCCCACCTGGCCGTGCAGCTGGGCCTCGTAGAAGTGCTCGATGCCGGTCTTGCCGATGGACTGGGTGCCACGGTACTCGGTGGCATCGAGGTTCTTGGCTTCTTTCTCGTTGATGCGCCCCACGTAGCCCACCGAGTGGGCAAAGTGCGCGCCCATGGGGTATTCACGAATGAACTGCGGCTCCACGTCCAGCCCCGGCAGACGGAACTGGTTGACCGCGATCAGGGCGATCTGCTCTTCGCTCAGGCCGAACATCAGCGTCACCGGCTCGAACGGCTTGCGGCCACGGCGCAGGTCCTTCTCGAAGCCCTGGCGGTCCTCCTCGCCCAGGCCCAGGATCTGCACCAGGCTGTCGAGCACCCTGGGCGTGTCGCCAGCACGCTCGCGGGTCATGGTGAGGTTGAAGCTGGGCTTGTTGTCGGCCAGCACCTCGCCGTTGCGGTCGTAGATCAGCCCGCGCTCGGGGGCGATGGGCAGCACGTGCACGCGGTTGTTCTGCGACACGGCGGCATGGTAGTCGTGCTGCACCACCTGCAGCACGTACAGCCGCCCCACCAGCACCGCCACCAGCACCAGTACCAGCAGCGCACACGCGATCAGCCTGCGGTTGACCAGGTGCGTTTCTTTCTCGTGGTCCTTGAGGGGGATAGGCTGGGGCATGTGCAGGCTCTTGCGGAAAACGGATACATCACCGGCCTGGGAGCAGGCAGTGAACGGGCGCGATGGCTTGAATGAACGGCGATCCTACGCAAGCTGCTGCGGTGCCTCAAGGCCGGTTGTCCGCAGGCGGGCGAGGGTGCGCCGAGGTTCCCCGGTTAGCGGGGTGCAGCGTTCATGAAGATTTTTTCATGAAGGCCGCAGCGGCCCGGTCGACAGGCTGCGCTTGCATGCGTGGCGAACTGCGAATACTGTATGGATAATCAGTATCGAGGTGGACCCCATGCAGCTCATCGCCAAGCTCGGCATCCTGGCCGATGCCGCCAAGTACGACGCCTCGTGCGCCAGCAGCGGCGCCCCCAAGCGCAGCTCGCGCGGTCGCGACGGCCTGGGCGCCACCGATGGCATGGGCATCTGCCACAGCTACACCCCCGACGGGCGCTGCGTGTCGCTGCTCAAGGTGCTGCTGACCAACTTCTGCCTGTACGACTGCCAGTACTGCGTCAACCGCCGCTCCAGCAACGTGCCGCGGGCACGCTTCACGCCTGAGGAGGTGGTGCGCCTGACCCTGGATTTCTACCGGCGCAACTGCATCAGCGGGCTGTTCCTCAGCTCGGGCATCATCCGCTCCGCCGACTACACCATGGAACAGTTGATTCGCGTGGCGCAGCTGCTGCGCGAAGAGCACAACTTTCGCGGCTACATCCACCTCAAGACCATCCCCGACGCCGACCCGCTGCTGATCGAGCAGGCCGGGCGGCTGGCCGACCGCCTCAGCGTGAACATCGAGCTGCCCACCGAAGCCAGCCTGCAGCGCCTGGCGCCGGAGAAGCAGGTGCGTACCATTCGCCAGGCCATGGGCACCATCCACCACGGCCAGCAGGCGGTGGCCGGTGAAGTCAACGCACCGCGCTTCACCCCTGCCGGGCAGAGCACCCAGATGATCGTGGGCGCCGATGCCACCGACGACCACACCATCCTGGGCAATGCCGAATCGCTGTACCACGGCTATGGCCTGCGGCGTGTGTACTACTCGGCGTTCAGCCCGATCCCCGACAGCCCCACCAGCGTACCCCTGGCCGCGCCGCCGCTGCTGCGCGAGCACCGCCTGTACCAGGCGGACTTTCTCATGCGCGGCTATGGCTACAAGGCCGGCGAACTGCTGGGCGGCGCGGGCAACCTGGCGCTGGACATCGACCCCAAGCTGGCCTGGGCCCTGGCCAACCGCGAGGTGTTTCCGCTGGATGTGAACCGCGCCGAGCCGGCGCTGCTGGCGCGCATTCCCGGCATCGGGCTGCGCAGCGTGCAACGCCTGGTGGCGCTGCGCCGTGAACGGCGCATTCGCTATGACGACCTGATCCAGCTGCGCTGCGTGCTGGACAAGGCGCGCCCGTTCATCGTCACCAGCGACTATCGCCCGCCCCAGTCGGAAACCCGCAGCGGCCTGCTGCGCGAACGCCTGCGCGAGCCGCAGGCACCGGTGCAGATGGGGTTGTGGGGATGATCGCGCTGGACTGCGACGAGCACTTCGACACCTGGCGCGACCAGGCCCGCGTGCTGCTGGGCCACGGCATCGACCCCACCGAGGTGGTGTGGGCCCACGGCCCGGTGCACGATCTGCTGGCGGTGCCGGCGGTGTTGCCGCAGGGCCCCGGGCCGTTTCGCACACGGGTGCCGGCCGCCTTGCTGGATCAACTTGAGCAGGCCGCCCGCTACCGTGGCGAGCAGCGCTGGAACCTGCTGTATGAAGTGCTGTGGCGCGTGGCCCATGGCGACCGCACCGCCATGCTGGCGGGCGACCGGCTGGGCAGCGAGCTGCAGCGGCGCATCAAGCAGGTCAGCCGCGAGGCCCATCACCTGCATGCCTTCGTGCGCTTCGTGCCATTGCCGGCGGCACTGGCCGAGCAACTGCAACTGGACCTGGTGGCCTTCCATGAACCGGCCCACGACATTCTGCAAAGCGCCAGCGCCCACTTTGCCGACCGGCTGGGCCGCCAGCGCTGGCTGATCGCCACGCCACGCGATGGCATCCGTTTCGATGGCAGCACCCTGGACTACCGACGGCACTGCCCCGAGCAATGGCGCCAGTGGGCCTACCACGCCGACGACCCTGGCGCCGAGCTGTGGCGCACCTACTACCGGCACACCTTCAACCCGGCACGGGTCAACCCCGATGCCATGCGCCAGCACATGCCGGGGCGCTTCTGGCGTCATCTGCCCGAAGGCCCGCTGATCGCGCGGCTGGTGGGCCAGGCGCGCCAGGGCAAGCAGCGCGACGGCCAGGCGCAGGAGGTGGGGCAGCAGGGCGGCAAGCGCATCGGGCGCGGGGATTCGCCAACGCGCTGAGGGCCGCCTTTCCATGTGCCACCCTGGCTGTGTATGATCGGCGCGGGCCGATGCTGCCCGCCGCTCGTTCCCGTTGGGAAAGGTGAAAGCATTGCAGTTACCCCTGACGCGATCATTCTCTTGAACGTCGAGGCCTGGCAACGCGAGCCCCACACTGCCTCGGCACCAGGAGCACATGATGATCTCGATCGAACAGGCCAAACAGATGGCCAAGCGTCTGCGTACCGCCCTGCAGGCGCAGAGCCCGCCGCTGACCCACTCCGGTGCGCTGGAGCTGGTGGCGCAGCAGTTGGGCTACAAGGACTGGAACACCGCCTCGGCCCTGCTTGCCCCCGCCATCCCTGCAAGCGAAGTGAGCTTCGACAAGCCTATCCCCATCCTGCGCATGTTCGACGAAGCCAAGGCGCGCGAGTTCTACCTCGACTTCCTGGGCTTCAGCGTGGAGTTCGAACACCGCTTCGAAGCCGACCTACCGCTGTACCTGGGCATCGTACGCAATGGGCTGCAACTGCACCTGTCCGAGCACCACGGCGACGCGAGCCCTGGCTCGACGGTGTTCATCCCCATGCACAACATCGAGCAATTGCGCGACGAGCTGCTTGCCAAGCGCTACGGCTATGGCCGCCCGAACATCGTCGAGCAGGGCTGGGGCAAGGTGCTTGAGGTGTACGACCCGTTCGGCAATCGCATTCGCTTCTGCCAGGGCTGACCGGCCTTTCCCCCCAGGCTGAAGATGCGCCGTTTGTTCAAGCGGCGCAGGCTGCGGCTGCACGAAACTCCAGGCTCTGACCCGCCTGGAGTTTCACGATGCGAACCCTGTACGCCCCTGTATTTTTCCTTGGATTCATCGGCTCGGCCGTGTGGCTGCTGGACGAGGGCGCAAGCCTTGGCTGGTTGCCGGTTCTGCTGTTGCTGGCGATTGGCGTGTCGCTGCTGTGCGAGCGGCTGTGGCCCTATCGCGAGCGTTGGAATGTAAGCCAGGGCGATGGCACCCGGGACGTGATTCACGCGGGGGTGAACGAGGCGCTCAACGCGGCCGGCATTGCCGCCATCCCCCTGATTGCCCTGGTGCTGCCCGATACCGGCCTGTGGCCGAGCCACTGGCCGCTGGCGCTGCAGCTGTTGCTGGCGTTGCCGGTGGCAGACCTGGGCATCACCCTGGTGCATTACGCCAGCCACCGCCTGCCGTTGCTGTGGCGCCTGCACGCCGTGCATCACAGCGTGACCCGAATGTACGGCTTCAACGGGCTGATGAAGCACCCGCTGCACCAGATGCTCGAAGCGCTGGGCGGCACCTTGCCCTTGCTGCTGTGCGGGTTGCCGCTGGATGTGGCGGCCTTGCTGGCGTTCAGCATATCCATCCAGCTGCTGTTGCAGCACAGCAACGTCGACATGCGCATCGGCTGGCTGCGCCATGTGTTTGCCTGGGCGCCGGTGCACCGGCTGCATCACCTCAAGTACGGCACCACGGGGGATGTGAACTTCGCGCTGTTCTTCAGCGTTTGGGACCGCCTGCTGGGTACCGCCTTGCACCTGCCGCACTATCACCTGGCGGACGACGACCTGGGTATCGGCGACTTCCCGGACTACCCGGTGGGCTACGGCGCGCAGTTGCGCCAACCCTTTCGCCGCGACCAGCCCGAGCATCCACCTGCCGTACTGCCCGATGCCCTGAGCCGTGCGCTAGTCCAGCAGCCTTAGGCGCAGGTGGCGCAGGGTACGGTCGGCACGGATGCCGAACTGCTGGCGCACGCTGCGTGACAGGTGGGCCGAGTCGGCAAAGCCTGCGCAGGTGGCTGCCTCGGTCAGGCTGCTACCGCCCAGTGCCAGCTGCAAGGCCACGCGCAGGCGTTGCCACAACACCAGGCGGCGCACCGACAACCCCAGTTGACCGCTGAACAGGCGCTCCAGCTGGCTGAGCGACAGCGCCGCCTCACTGGCCAGCTGCGCGGCGGGCAGGGTGTTTTCATCCAGTGCACGCACCCGTTGCAAGGCGGTGGCCAGGCGCGGATGCAAAGGGCGCCGGGGCAGGGCGCGCAAGCGTTGGTTCAGGCCCTCCAGGTCTGCGCCGGCGTCTTCGCAGAGCTGGCGCAGCACCGGCAGTTCGAAAGCCAATGGCTCGGCAAACAGCGTGATCGCCGGTTGCTCGCTGAGAATCGCATGCGGCTGGCCGGAGGCAATGAGCAGCAGCGGCCCGCACTCGACCTGGCCCTGGATCGACGCCTGCACCGGGGCAGCGCAGGCGATCAGCACCTGGTGGGCATAGTGGGCGTGGGCCTGGGTTTGCCCGACCTGCCCGGCCACCAGGCAGTAGTCGGTGGCCAGCCACAGGTCGCCTTGCCAGGGTTCGTTGGGTGCACGGTGGATAGTGGTGCTCCTGAGTGAGGGTGAAGGTGGGCGGCGAGGTTACAACGGCAAGGGCCGGTCCTGCACCACGCGCTTCATCACCAGGGTGGAGGTGAGCCGCTGCACGTTGGGCAGCGACGACAGGCTTTCATCATAGAGCCGCTGGAAGGCCGGCAGGTCCTGGGTGATCACGTGCAGCAGGTAGTCCGGCTCGCCGAACAGGCGCTGCGCATCCACCACCTGTGGCAACGTCACCAGCGCGTTCTCGAACGCCTCGACCGCCGTGCGATCGCCCTCGCGAAGGGTGACGAAGACCATGGCGGAAAAGGTCAGGCCCAGGGCAATGGGGTCCAGTTTCGCCCGATAGCCCAGCAGCACCCCCGATTCTTCCAGGGCACGCACCCGCCGGTGGCAGGGGGAGAGGCTCAATCCCACCCGCTCGGCCAGTTCGGTGATCGAAAGGCGCCCGTCTTTTTGCAGTTCGGCAAGAATGTTCCGGTCGGTGCGGTCCATCTGGAAGGATCTTCCCCTATTGGCCTATGTCGCGATTATCTTCGAAAGAAAATTCTAGCAAGATTTCATTATTGTTCCCTGCACCAATTTGCTTGTGGAGCAGGACGATGCAGCCAACCGTGTACACATCCCTGACGTGGGTAGCGCCATGACCCTGAGTGTTTTCGTGGCGTTCTGGGCGGTGTCGATGTTGTTCATCATCACGCCGGGTGCGGACTGGGCCTATGCGATATCGGCCGGGCTGAAGGGGCGGGTGGTATTGCCCGCCGTGGCCGGGCTGTTGTCGGGGCATCTGATCGCGACACTGATCGTCGCCGCCGGGGTGGGCACGCTGGTGGCGGGGCATCCGTTTGCGCTGTCGGTGCTGACGGTGGCCGGGGCCGGGTACCTGCTATGGTTGGGCATCGGCATGCTGAGGCACCCGACTGTGCCCCAGGCGGACCAGGTGCAGGTAGCCGGTGCGTGGCAGCGCTGGGCGGTGAAGGGCCTGTGTGTGAGCGGCCTGAACCCCAAGGTGTTCCTGCTGTTTCTGGCATTGCTGCCACAGTTCACCGACGCCACGGCGCCGTGGCCGGTACCGCTGCAGATCGTGGCGCTGGGGCTGGTGCATGCGCTCAGCTGCGGGGTGATCTACCTGCTGGTGGGCTTTGGTTCGCAGGCCGTGCTGGGCGCGCGGCCTGCGGCGGCGCTGTGGGTCAGCCGGGTGTCGGGGGCGGCGATGGTCATCATCGCGCTGGTGCTGCTGGGCGGGCAGCTACCCAGGTAGGCAGAATGTACGCGGCAATCGAACAGGGGGAGTGCCATGAAGAGCTTGAGAGCACGGGCCGTACAGGGCCTGGAGGTGGGGGCGCAACTGAGCGTGACCCGGTGCTTCACCGATGAGGACATCCGCTGCTTTGCGCAGCTTTCGCGGGACTACAACCCCGTGCACTACGATGCCGCCTCGGCCGAACTGCGCAGGTTCAGGTCGATCATCTCCCATGGCCTGCTGACGGCCAGCCTGGTGACCGAGATCGGCGGGCAGATCGGCTGGCTGGCGACCAGCATGAGCTTCGAGTTCAAGCGGCCGGTGTATGCCGGCGATGCAATCACCTGCCACTGGCTGATCGTGGACAAGGACGAGCGCGGGCATGCGCGGGCGCAGTTGAGCATCGTCAACGCGCAGGGCGAAACCGTGCTGGAAGGCATGACCACCGGGGTGTTGCCGAACGCAGCGGCGCGTGAACGCATGGCGCAGCTGTTGGCCGAGGGCGACCCCGGCAACCTGGCTGCGGCAGGTGCCTAGGGCGCCGGCACGCGGCAGGGTTCAATTGCGAAAGTACAGCTCGTCCAGCTGGCGCCGACGGATCGCCACGTACTGCTCCCACACCTTGGGGAACTCCGCCTCGCTGATGAACGGGAAGGTGAGGTACACGAATCGCCCCTTCACCTGAATGTACTGGCGTGCACGCTGGAAGGCCGGCTGCTCGGTCAATGCGATGCTCTCGTCGTAGCCGTCGTGGTAGTGACGAATATCCACCCGGTGCGGGGCAAGCATGCCGCGGGCAAAGTCGATCACCCAGCCGGTGCCCACCGAGGTGCTCAGGTAACCGTAGACGCCATCCTCCGACAGCTGCAGGCACGCCTTGGCCTGCGTGCCGTCGTCATCGTTCACCAGCACGATCTGGTCGTTGAAGTACTGGATGGATTGCCCCTGCGGCCCGTGCAGCACCAGGTTCCAGCCTTCGGCATCCATGCGGAACTCGCCCTGGTTGGCAAACTCGGCGATCCATCCGTTTGACAGCTCGATTCTGTGGTTGGTCATGGGGGTGGGGGTCCTGAGGGATAGGGCAGGCAGTTGCTTCAGCTGTGCTCGATCAGCATGACAGCAACGGTATCGGGCTCCAAGGCTTCGAACACATGGGGCTGGTTGGCCGGGTAGCGCAGGTAGTCGCCGGCATGCAACAGCACCGGTGCACTGGCCGGGCCTGCGCTGGCGGCCCCCTGGCACACGAATACATGCTCGAAAGTGCCCGCCGGGTGCGCCTGGGAATGGTGCGGCTGCCCGGGCTGGGCATGCACGCGGTACAGGTCCCGGCGTATGCCGGGCGGGCAGTCGGCGAGCAGGGTCGCCGCGTAGTCGGCGTCGTCTGCCTTGAGCGCCGCACCTTCGCCTGCGCGAATCACCGTGACCGTCTGCGCCGGCTGCTCGAAGAACCGCGTGACCTGAATGCCCAGTGCCGTGGCCAGCGCCCACAGGGTCTCGATGCTGGGGTTGCCAAGGCCGGACTCCAGCTGCGACAGCGTGGATTTGGCCACGCCGGCGCGGCGCGCCAGATCGCTGACGGACATCCCCGACTGCAAGCGCTCGCGCCTGATGGCCTGGGCCAGAATCATGATCGGCGCATCGTTCGATATAATGGTCATTTGTTCGTTATGAGTTGACTGGGAGAGAGGGCGGCGGACATTATGGCACCCACTCGTTCGTTTTGATGGATTTTGTTCGATGACACAGCCTTCTGTTTTTACCTCGACGGGACACCGCGCGCCATGAATGCACGTTCACGCGGCACCCTCGAAATGGTCACCGCCATGTGCATTTCTGGCACTGTCGGCTGGTTCGTGGTGCAGTCGGGCCAGTCGCCTTCGTCGATGGTGTTCTGGCGCTGCCTGTTCGGCGCCGCCGTGATGGCCCTGGCGTGCTGGGCGCTGGGGGTGTTTGGCACGCTGCGCCCGACGCGCGCGCAGTGGGGGTGGATGCTGCTGGGTGGCGTTGCGCTGGCCTGCAACTGGCTGCTGCTGTTCAGCGCCTACAGCCAGGCCTCCATCGCGGTGGCCACGGTGGTCTACCACACGCAACCCTTCATGCTGGTGGGGCTGGGCGTGCTGCTGTTCGGCGAGCGAATTTCGGCCAGTGGTGCTGGCTGGTTGGGCCTGGCGTTTGTCGGCATGCTGCTGATTGTGACGGCCAAGACGGGGGCGGCCGGGGAAAACTACCTGATGGGTGTGATGCTCGCGCTGGCGTCGGCCTTGCTGTACGCGATTGCGGCGATCATCGCCAAGCGCCTGCAGGGCGTGCCGCCGCACCTGATCGTGCTGGTGCAGCTGCTGGTGGGCGCGGCCATGCTCTGGCCCTGGGCGCAGGTGCCGGACATGACCGCGCAGCCCCAGGCCTGGGCCTACCTGCTGACCATTGGCGCGGTGCATACCGGGCTGATGTCGACCCTGCTGTACGGCGCCATCCAGAAACTGCCCACGGCGCTGATCGGCGCCCTGTCGTTTCTGTACCCGGCGGTGGCCATCCTGGTCGACTGGCTGGCCTTCGATCACCCCCTCAGCGCGCTGCAGGCAGCCGGGGCGCTGGCCATATTGCTGGCGGCGGCCGGCATGAACCTGGGCTGGCGCTTGGGCCCAAAGCCGGCCCTGAATACCTGAGTTAGACCACCGCGTGCCCTGGGCCGCACTGGTCGAGCGTGGCCAGGTAAACACTGGGCGGGGCGCCCAATTGACGGTGGAACATGCTGGAAAAGGCGCTGGGGCTGTCGTAGCCCAGCTCCAGCGCGACCCGTGTGACCGAGGCGCCGGCCGCCAGGCGGGTGACGGCAGCCATCAGGCAGGCCTGCTGGCGCCAGGTGCCGAATGAAAGCCCGGTTTGCTGGCGGAACAGGCGGCTGAAGGTTCTTGCACTGCAATGCAGGGCACTTGCCCAGGACTCGGCGCTGGTGTCGATGCGGGGTTGGCGCAGGAAGTTGTGACATAGTTCGGCCAGCCGCGGGTCGTTTGGCAAGGGTGCGAACAGCGCCAGGCTCGGCGCGCTGCGCAGCTCGTGCAGTACCAACTGAATCAGATGCCCGTCGCGACCGTGTGTTTCATACAGTGCGGGTACGTGCGCCGTGGCCAGCAACAGGTGGTGGAGCAGGGGCGAGACCACCAGGGCCTGGCACTGCGAGGTATCACGCACCGGCTGCGCCGGCTCTATGTACAGGCTGCGGGTGCTCACCCCGCGCATCAGCACCTGGTGCGGCTTGCCGGCGGGTATCCACACCCCGCTACCGGGCGGAATCACCCAGCTGCCGTCCTGGGTTTGGACCTCCATCAGGCCACTCATGCCATACAGAAACTGTGCGCGCCGATGCACATGGGTGGGCAGCAGTGTGTCGGGCGGGTAGTCGGTACCGATGGCGAGCACCGGGCGGGCGACGGCGTCGACGCTGGCGAGCGGAATATTGAGCATGTGAAGCACCTTGGCCGGAACGCGAGGATTATTGGCCAATTCGCGAGGGCTGGCCACATGTCTGGCCGTTAACGTGTGGCTTCCCCCTTGTGTTGGAAGCGATGCATGTTCTGGTTTCTGCTGTGTGCGTTCGGTGTGGTAGCCGGTGTGACGACTGTGCTGTTCGGCTTTGGTGGCGGCTTTGTGGCGGTGCCGCTGCTGTTCACCCTTATCAGTGTGAGCCATGCGCCGGGGTCGGCCATCGGCGAGGCCGCGATGCATATCGCCGTGGCCACCTCCACGGCGGCGATGATCTTCGGCGCAGGCCTTTCGACCTTGCGCCATGCCCGTGCGCGCACCTTGCAGTGGCCGGTGGTGCGGCCGTTGCTGGGTTACGTTGCGCTGGGTGCAGTGCTGGGCGCATGGGCCGCCACGCAGGTGCAAGGGGCGTGGATACGCTGGCTGTTCATCGGCTACCTTGGCCTGACCATTCTTGATGCCGTGTTGCGCCCGGGGTTTACCGTGAGCACAAGCGATGGCATGCGCCCGCTGGGCCGTCGAGCCAGCGCCGTGATCGGTGTCGGCATGGGCGCCGTGGCGGCTTTTCTGGGAGTCGGTGGCAGCGTGATGAGCGTGCCGCTGATGCGCAGGCGTGGGGCGAGCATGGCCGTGGCGACGGCGTCGGCCAACCCGCTGTCGCTGCCGATGGCGATTGCCGGTACTGCCGCCTACGCCGTGCTTGCGTGGCGCACCGAAGTGCTGGGGCCCTGGTTTGCCGGCTATATCGACGTGCGTGCCCTGGCCGTGCTGGTGCTTGGCTCGTGGTGCGGCATTCGCCTGGCCGCGCCGTGGATCGGGCGCATGCCCGACGCGCTGCATGTGAAGTGCTACCTGGCCCTGCTGGGGGTGGTGCTGGTGGTGATGGTGGTTGCCTGACTAGCCCAGCCAGGCGCTCAGCAACACCGCAGCCAGCGCGACCAGTGCCGTGTTGAGGCACACCAGCGCAAAGCCGAAGCGCACCAGTTCGCCTTCTTCACTGGTGCTGGTTCTGGCCAGGCCCAGGATCAGCATCACGATCGACAGCGAGCCCAGCGCCGCATGCCCCGCCGCGCTGTTCTGCGCCGCCGCGAGCAACAGGCGGCCGTGTTCGGGCAGCATGGCGATGGCGGGCATGAAGATCGCATTGCCGCCCACGTTCGAGCCGGTCATGTAGCCGGACAACCCGCCCAGCAGGGCGACCAGCAACGAGGCGGCGGCCGGTGCCAGGCCGGTCAGCAGCTGCATCAGGCCCGCCAGAAAGCCGGCCTTGACCATCAACTGCGACATGGCGAGAAAAAAGAAGATCGTCAGCAGGGGCCGCTTCGCCCGGGCCAGCAGTGCGGTGCCGATGCGGGTGCCCGGCACCGGCAGGGACGGTGCGCTTCGCGCGTGAAACCCCAGGCCCACCAGCACCAGAATCAGTGCCACGCCCGGCGAGGCAAGCGGCTTCCAGGTGACCTGGGCGCCCTGGACGACCCACAGGTTCTGCCAGCCGGTGATGGCCCACAGCGCCTTGAGCGCGACGATGCTGGTGATCAGCACCAGGTAAGGCCACGCCTGGCGCGGCCATTGTCGCGCCCCGCGTGTGCCGCCGTGGTTGTGCAGGCGCCACAGCCCGCTGGCCAGTACGACGGCTGCGCTCACCAGGCCCGCCGCCACGCCGGCTACCTCCGGCCCCAACCCGCGGCTGCTGCTATAGAGCACCCCCACGAATACCAGCCAGCCAGCGCCCAGCACCATCCATTCGCGCAAGGTGCGAACCTCGGCCAGGTACAGCGCCATCGCCCCGAGCGCGAGAAACACCGGTGCGCTGGTCAGCGCCGAAGTGGCTGCCAGCGCCGCAGCATCCAGCTGGGCCAGGGAAGCGCCGATCACCGATGCCAGGCCCAGCGTGCCCCACGGCATGATCGCCATGCCGGCCAACGCGATACGCAGCGCCACCCGGCGGTCGAACAGGCTGAGCAGCAGCGGCACGGTGGCGATCAACGACACGCCAAAGCCGGTCATGGCTTCGAGCAACGGGGCCAGCCCGAGCACGATGAACACCACCTGGTCGCCGCGCCCGAGCCCGAGCGAGCGTACCCACTGGCTGAATGCCAGGTTCACGCCCATGCGCTCGATGAAGATCACGAAGGCCAGCCCCGGTACGATCACGAACGCGGTGCTGGCAAACAGCACGGCAGTGTCCTGGGCGGCCGCCACCAGGCTGCCCAGGCGCCACGTATCGGCAGCACCGACCAGCCACAGCACCATTACCAGCAGCGTACCGGCGATGGCGGCGTGCACGGGTGGGCGGCGCAGCACCACCAGCATGGCCGTGACCAGCAGCACGGGCGACAGATGAAACAGTGCGAGCATGCGAGCAATATCCTGTGTGAGTCCCGACCAGGGCTGCGGCTGCAGGCTGGGGCTCGATAATATTTCTCGCCGTCAGATAAAGGGGCGCGGATTTCTGGTAGTTTTCGAGAAAATTTCTCGCAGGGTTTCCATGGCCATTCACGATGTAGCGGCTGAGCCGCTGGACAAGTTCGACCGCGCCATTCTTGACCTGGTGCAGCGCGACAACACCGTGCCGCTACGGTTGGTGGCCGAGCAGGTCAACCTGTCCACGGCGGCGGTGCAACGGCGCATCAAGCGCATTGAGGAGCGGGGCGTCATCACCGCCAATGTCGCCGTCGTCGACCCTACTGCGGTGGGTCGGCCGATCACCATCATCGTGGAGGTGATGGCCGAGCGCACCAGCCTCGATGCGCTGGAGGCCATGAAGGCGCACTTTGCGGTGCCTGAAGTGCAGCAGTGCTACTACGTCACTGGCGAGGTGGATTTCGTGCTGGTGCTGACCGTGGCCAGCATGCAGGAGTACCAGGCGTTGGCGCGGCGGTTGTTTGCCGAGAACGCCAATGTCACCTGGTTCAAGACCATTGTGGCGCTGGACCGGGTGAAGGTCGGGTTGCAGGTGCCCAGCCTGTAGGAGCGGGCCTTGCCCCGCGATCTGGCGCGCAGCGCCAGCAGAACCTGCGACGCGATCAGCCTGAAACACCGCACACTTTCCAAGGTAACGATGTTGGTGCAGCATAGGCCCGCGTCGACAAAGGGACATGAGACTCGAATGAAGCTTATCGCTGCGCAAATCTCGGCCACCCCGGGGGATGTCGAAAAGAACCTCGCCCAACACATCGACGCTATCCACGCCGCTGCAAGCCAGGGAGCCGATGCGGTGGTCTTCCCCGAACTTTCGCTGACCGGCTACGAACCCGAACTGGCCGGTGGCCTGGCGATGGCGCCCACCGACAGCCGCCTCGATGCGTTCCAGGCCTTGAGCGATCGCTACACCCTGCTCATCGCCGTGGGTGCGCCAACCCAGGGGAGGGAGGGCACCCAGATCAGCATGATCGCCTTCCAGCCAGGGCTGCCACGTGTGGTGTATTCCAAGCAGCTTCTGCACGCCGACGAACTGCCATTCTTCACGCCTGGTACCCAGCAGCAGGTGTTCCGCCAGGGCGGGCATGTTCTGGTGCCCGCGATCTGCTATGAATCCTTGCAACCCGCCCATGCAGACCAGGCCGCCGCGGCAGGTGCCCAGGTGTACCTGGCCAGCGTGGCCAAGTCGCAGAAGGGCGTGGACCTGGCCTGCAACCATTACCCGGCAATGGCCCGCAAGCATGGCATGACCGTGATCATGGCCAACTGCGTAGGCCCCGCCGACAACTTCATCGGTGCAGGCCAGTCCGCGGTCTGGAACCCGAATGGCGAGCGCGTTTGCACTGCCGACGCCACCCGGCAAGCCCTGGTCGCATATGACACACGCACGGGAGAAGCGGGCACTGTCAGCCTGGCTTGAATCACCATCGCCACCCCAATTCGTCGACCTTCGGAAGCACTCATGCCCGCCTTGATTCCCCTTGACCCCGCAACACTCCCGGACATCGCCACGCTGCGCCAGCGCGCCAAGGCCCTGGCCATGCTCGATGCCATCGTCTCCCCCGAATGGGAATACCGCTATTTCAGCTACAACGCGAGCTGGTTCGACGGTGAGGAAATGGCGTCGATGCGCAATGGCTCGGGCGATGAATGGTTTGTGCACTTCGGGCCGTTCGGCGCGGCCATAAAGGGGATTGCGCATGAATCCCCTTAGCCGGCGACAGCCGTCTCGTCGAGGCCGTACAGCAACAAGTGCCGCCGGCCTTTGCCGCCTTTCTCAACGAAGCGGCCTTCAGCATGGACTGGCTGAGCTACTGCTACTGGAGAAGCCCTGACGACGCGGCCTGGCAGAAGGTGGCAGCGCCGAACGTCACAACGGACCACCTCGACGATGGCTCGGTGGAGTTTCTGGCGCTGCTGATCGAACCGGCCAGTGGCTACGTGGAGTTTGCCCAGTGGTACTACGAGCAGGCCGTGCCATTGGCGGCGGTGCAGCAACTCTACGACCACACCCCGTTGACCGCCGACCTGGTGGCCGCGCTCAACCCGGAACTGGACTTTGCCGAGGCGGTGGCCTCGGCTGTCGAAACGGGCTACCCCTGCGCCGGATAAGTGCTACCACCCCTGGGCCAGCGGCGCTGGCCCTTGCAAGGTGGGGAACAGCGGCAACACTTCTTCGGCCAATTCCTGAATGACCTCGTCAACCGGCCGCCGGGCCATCTGAATGCCCAGCGCCGCATGATTGACGCCCGCTGCCTTCCATTCGCCAAGCAACGCGATCAGCCCGTTGCGCCCGGTCTTGAGCACATACCCACCTTGCAACGGCGTGCGCGGGAAGTCGGGGTCTTCGTCCAGGTCGATCCACTCGTTGGTCATGTGCGGGCGAAACCCACCGTTGGGGATCTGCGAGCGCCACGCCCGAACCTTTTCTGCCAGGCGAAGCGGGCCCTGCGCCGTGTGGGTGGCGTCCGGGTAGGTCAGCCAGCCATCAGCCTGCTCACCCAGCCATTGCAGGGATTGACGCGACGACCCCGTCACGATCAGCGGAATGCGCCCGGTGACCGGTTGTGGCAGTAGCTGCGTGCCGTTCATCTGGCCCAGCGGCGAGCGGATGGTCGCAGGGCCCTGCGCCAGCAATTGCCGAAAGTAGTCCACGCTGTGGGCAAAGCGCTCACCGCGCTGGTCATGGGCCAGGCCGTAGGCCGGGAACTCCACGGCCCTGTCCCCCGACGCGATGCCCATCACCAACCGGCCGCCCGACAGGCGATCGAGGCTGGCGGCAGACTTGGCCAGGTCGATGGGGTGGCGCAAGGTGAAGATGGCGCTGCCGGTGACCAGCGCGATGTGCCGGGTATGGGCGGCCAGGTAGCCCAGGTACACGAAGGGGTCGAACACCTGGCCGGCATCGCCGAAGGACGGGTCGAACAAGGGCACGTCGCGCACCCATACGGCAGCAAAGCCCAGGCGCTCGATCTCGCTCACATGCTGCGCCTGGGCGTGAAGCACCGCCATGTCGCCCTGGTAGAAGCGCAGTGGCAGAAAGATGCCCAGTGTCAGGTGATCGGCGGCGAACATGCGCCGGTAGCCGGGGTGGTGGGCGAAGGCTTCGGCGTTCGCGCCGCAGGTGACGGCGGGTGCAGTGGGGTGGGTCATGGTGTTCATGCCTGTTCCTTGGTGTCGGGGTTCATGGGCCGGTGGCAGGGGCGGGCAGGCGAATGCCGCGTTGCACCGCAGGGCGCTGCTCTACCTGCGCGTACCATTGGCTCAACCAGGGCTGCTGGCTGAAGTCGAAGCCCACCAGCTGCGCGATATGCAGCCAGGCGAAGGTGGCGATGTCTGCAATCGAATAGGTGGCGCCACCCAGCCACGGCTGGTTTGCCAGGTGCTGATCGAGGGTGACGAAGGTGGCTTCGGTGAGGGTCCTGTAGCGCTGGATGGCGGCAGGGTTGGGCACGCTGTCGAAGCATTCGAAGTGCACGCGCTGGCCCAGCAACGGCCCCATGCTGGCGCTGTGAAACATCAGCCAGGTGATGCATGCCCAGCGCTCGGGGGCGTCGTGGCCAAGCAACTGGCCGCTCTTGTCCGCCAGGTACAGCAGGATGGCGGCGGACTCGAACAGGGTGATGCCGGTGGCGCGGTCGATCAGCACCGGAATGCGACCGTGCGGGTTGAGCGCAAGAAACTCGGGCCGCTGGTGCTCGCCCTCATCGATGCGCACATGGCGCAGGCTGTAGGGCAGGCCCATTTCTTCCAGGGCGATGGTGATCTTGAAGCCGTTTGGCGAACTGTCGGTGTAGAGAATCAGGTCAGGATCGGACACAGGGCACATACCTCAGGCAGACTAATGCTTGTTGCGTGGTGTGGGTGCCATGCTAGTGAGTGATTGCCTGGGACTAAAACGATTAGTCCTGCGCTTTGACTTTAGATTTTCTAAACCAAGGAATACGCCATGGGCGCCGTTCTACCCTTGCTGGCGCTGCGCGCCTTTACCGAAGCTGCACGGCTGGGCAGCCTCAAGGCGGCGGCCGAGCACATGGGCGTCACCCCCGGCGCCATCAGCCAGCAGATCCGCCAGCTGGAAGACCGTCTGGGCGTCACGCTGCTGCTACGGGGGCGGCATGGGGTGCAGCTCAGCGATGCCGGCGCACGTCTTTTCCCCGGGTTGTCGCGGGGCTTTGGGCAGATCGAGAACGCGCTGCTCGAACTTGAGTCGTTCACCCACGAGCAAACGCTTACCATCAGCACCGTGCCGTCGTTCGCGTCCACCTGGCTGGTGCCGCGCCTGGGTGACTTCAGTGCCCGGCATCCTGACATCGAAGTGCGGGTGGAGGCGTCGGCAAGGCTGGTGGACTTTCAGCGCGAGCGCATCGACATTGCGCTGCGCCATGGCCTGGGCCAGTACCCGGGGCTGGAGTCGATCCCGCTGATGGCGCCGGTGCTGCTACCGGTGGCCAGCCCTCGGCTGCTGGCCGAGGGGCCGCCGATCAACAGCCCGCAGGATTGCCTGAACTACCCGTTGCTGCACGACACTGAGCGAGCGGATTGGCCGCTGTGGCTGCAAGCGCATGGCGTGGAGGCTGACAGCCGTAGCCAGCGCGGTGCCAGTTACGATGAAGACCTGTTGCTGCTGCGCGCGGCGGCGAGCGGGCAGGGCATTGCCCTGGTGCAGGACAACCATGCCCAGGAAGATCTGCACAACGGCAGGCTGGTGGTGGCGCTGGACAGGCCGTGGCCGTCGCGATTTGCGTACTACCTGGTAACGCGCAAAGAGGCCTTGAAGCGGGCGCAAGTGCAGGCGTTCATCGAGTGGATAACGCAGCAGGCGGGCGCTGCGTGACAGGTGTGGCTCAGCCTTCGGCGGCGGGGGTCGGGGTTTCGGCGGCTTCTGTAGCCAGCTTCAGTCGGTCGGCCTTGCAGATGTATTTGGGTTTGCTTTTGGGGGCCAGCTTGGCGCTGGCCTTCTTGGCGTTGGCCTTGAGTATCTGCTTGATCTTCTTTTGGCGGTTCATGGTTCTGCTGGGCCTGTAGATGCTTGAAAGCGGTGCGATGGCGGGGAGGTTGCAGGTGTTCTGCAGAGCCTTGCCGGTATTGCCGGTGGGGCGAGTTTACTAAAGGTTGCGCTGCAAGCGTGAGCGTTGTGCGTGGGGGGCTTTGAGGGCGCGTTCGCAGGCTTTGCTGGCGCTGCGCGGCAGATCGCGGGCAAGGCCCGCTCCTACGGCCTGGCGGTCAGAGGCGGAGTCTGCCCGAGGCCTACATGCACGGTGTATCACGCGAACTGCATGTGCAGGTTTTGCTGGCGCTGCGCGCCAGATCGCGGGTCAAGCCCGCTCCCACTGCCTGGCGGCCAGAAGCGGAGTCTGCCCGCAGGCCGTAGGAGCCGGCGTTGCCGGCGAACGAGCGCGAAGCGGTCGCAACGCCTGAGTGCGCGGTGTATCAGGCAGACCGCGTGTGCAGGTTTTACTGGCGCTGCGCACCAGATCGCGGGTCAAGGCCCGCTCCTACGGCCTGGCGGCCAGAGGCGGAGTCTGCCCGCAGGGCGTAGGAGCCGGCGTTGCCGGCGAACGAGCGCGAAGCGGTCGCAACGCCTGAGTGCGCGGTGTATCAGGCGAACTGCATGTGCAGGTTTTACTGGCGCTACGCACCAGATCGCGGGGCAAGGCCCGCTCCCACGGCCTGGCGGCCAGAAGCGGAGTCTGCGCAGGGTGTAGGAGCCGGCGTTACCGGCGAACGAGCGCGAAGCGGTCGCAAGGCCTGAGTGCGCGGTGTGCCAGGCGAACCGCATGTGCAGGTTTTGCTGGCGCTGCGCGCCAGATCGCGGGTCAAGTCCGCTCCCACGGCCTGGCGGCCAGAAGCAGCATCTGCCCGAAGGGCGTAGGAGCCGGCGTTGCCGGCGAACGAGCGCGAAGCGGTCGCAACGCCTGAGTTCGCGGTGTATCAGGCGAACCGCATGTGCAGGTTTTGCTGGCGCTACGCACCAGATCGCGGGGCAAGGCCCGCTCCCACGGCCTGGCGGCCAGAGGCGGAGTCTGCCCGAGGCCTACATGCACGGTGTATCACGCGAACTGCATGTGCAGGTTTTGCTGGCGCTGCGCGCCAGATCGCGGGGCGAGGCCCGCTCCTACGGCCTGGCGGCCCGAAACAGATCATCGAGCCATGCATAATCCGCTTCTGCCCGCAGGGCGTGGGAGCGGGCTTGACCCGCGAACGAGCGCGAAGCGGTCGCAACGCCTGAGTGCGCGGTGTATCAGGCGAACCGCATGTGCAGGTTTTACTGGCGCTGCGCACCAGATCGCGGGGCAAGGCCCGCTTCCACGGCCTGGCGGCCAGAGGCGGAGTCTGCCCGCAGGGCGTAGGAGCCGGCGTTGCCGGCGAACGAGCGCGAAGCGGTCGCAACGCCTGAGTGCGCGGTGTGTCAGGCAAACCGCATGTGCAGGTTTTGCTGGCGCTGCGCACCAGATCGCGGGGCAAGGCCCGCTCCTACGGCCTGGCGGCCCGAAACAGATCATCGAGCCATGCATAATCCGCTTCTGCCCGCAGGGCGTGGGAGCGGGCTTGACCCGCGAATCGAGCGCGAAGCGGTCGCAGCGCCTGAATGCACGGTGCATCAGTCAATCTGCATATGCCGGCAATCACGCTGACCCCGGCGCATCATCAGAAGCTGTACTTCGCCGTAACCATCAAGTTGCGCGGGTCGCCAAACACGTCATATGGGCTCCACGTGGAGTTGCTGGCGATGCCCTGGTAGTACTTCTTGTCGAACACGTTGTTGATGTTCAACTGCGTGTCCAGATGCTTGTTGACCTGGTAACCCGCCATCAACCCGACCAGCGCATACGCCTCCTGCTCGACATGGTAGTTGCCGAACACATTGCTGCCCTTGTTGAAGGTCGCGCTCTGGCTATAGAGGTTGGCCCCCACACGCCACTGCTTCAGATCACCCTGCAACTGGTACGTGGTACTGGCCTTGAACATATGACGCGGCAGGTCGGTGTCGAACAGCCGGCCTTCCTTGGCCTTGTCGGCATCCTTCTCGTACTTGGCCTGGGCGAACGTATAGCCGGCGCCCACTTGCCAGTTGGGCGTCAGCGCACCATTGATCTCGAACTCGATGCCCTGGCTGCGCACCTTGCCAGCCGCTTCATAGCACCCGTAGCTACCCACCGGGATGACCTTGCACAGGCTTGCGTCCGCCACCTCGGCCGCGCGGTTGAGCTGGTCGATCTGGAACAGCGAAGCACTGGCATTCAGCGCGCCGCCAAAATACTCACCCTTGATACCCACTTCGTAGTTTTCGCCGGTAATAGGCTCGATGCCTTTGCCTTGGCCGTCCTTCTCGGTCTGCGGCTGAAAGATATCGGTGTAGCTGGCATACACCGAATGGTTGTCGTCCAGGTCATAGATAACCCCGGCATAACGGGTGACGTTGCGCACCACCTTGGTCTTGCCCGAGGTGTAGTACTGGTCGTTGATCTGGTCATAGATGGCCGTGGCGTCGTACCAGTCCAGGCGCGCACCGAGTATCACCTTCAGCGGGTCGGCCAGGTTCCAGCGCGTGGTGAGGTAGAGGCCTTCCTGATCGACCTTGTCGTCGATGGAGTAGATGTCCGGCACGTTCGGTCTGGCAAGGCCACCCGGGTTGAAGCGGTTGATGTCCGGCACATCGACGAACACCGTGCCACCGGTGGCTTCGGTCTTGAGCTGGCGCTTGCTGGCGCCGACCACCAGTTCATGCTCGCGCCCCAGCAGTGTGAACGGGCCTGTGGCGTAGACATCGTAGGTGGACTGATCGAAGTCGCGGTTCTGGTTGAAGATGCGCTGGCGGTAGGTGGCGTCGTTGTTGCGCTCCAGCACGCCGCCCATCATCTTGAATTCGGACCAGTTTTTCGACGCGCCCAGGTGAAGGCGCCAGTCGTTGTCGAAGCGCTGGTCGAGCTCGACGAACACCGTCTTGTTCTCGACGTCCTGGTGCGACCAGCTGTAGCCGAAGGTCTTGGAGCGAGAAAAGCCCATGTGGCTGCCATCGGAGTTCACCGGCAGGCCGCCCCAGTTGATGTTGTTATTGTCGTTCTGGTCGGACGCGCCCACGGTCAGGGTGGTGCTGTCGGTGAGGTCGAACTCGCTGATGCCGTAGAACACCCCGCGCTCGCGCCCGGCGTAATCCTGATAGCTGCCCTTGTCGTTGTACGCGCCGACGATGCGGCCACGCACGCTGGCGCTGTCGTTCAGCGGGCCGGACACATCCAGCTCGCTGCGGTAGTTGTCCCAGCTGCCGGCGCTGCCGGTCACGCTGGCCTGGAACGCCTGGGTAGGGCGCTTGCGCACCATGTTGATGGCGGCCGACGGGTTGCCGGCCCCTTGCATCATGCCGGTGGCGCCGCGCACCACTTCGACGCGGTCATAGGGGGCCAGGTCGGCGGTGGCCACCCAGTCGGCGTTGTAGGTGGTGGGCAGGCCGTCGAACATCAGGTTGGTGATGGGGAAGCCGCGGGCGAAGAACTCGCTGTTGGCCGGGCGCGCGGCCGACAGGCGCAGCCCGGGCGTGGCCTGCACCACGTCGTCGAGGCTGCGCATGCCCTGGTCGTCCATGCGCTGGCGGGTAATCACCGTGACCGACTGCGGTGTTTCGCGCAGCGACAGCGGCAGCTTGGTGGCGGTCTGCATGGCGCCGGTGGTGTACGAACCGCTGTGCTCGGTGGTCGAGCCCAGGCCCAGGCCGCTGATGGTGGTGGCGCCCAGTTCCAGGGCATCTGCGCTTTGGCTACGGGCAATCAGCAGGTAATTGCCGCTGGCGGTGCGGGTAACCGTGAGGCCGCTGCCGGCCAGCAGGCGTTCGAGGCCATCCTGCACGGCATAGTCCCCACGCAGTGCCGGGGCGCGCTTGCCCTGCACCAGCGCCGGGTCGAACGGCAGGCTGATGCCGGCCACCTGGGCAAAGCTGTTGAGCGACTCTTCCAGCGGGCCGGCCGCCAGCTCGTAGTGGCGGCTGCTTGCCTCGGCGGCCTGCGCGGCCGCACTGGCCAGCGACACGCTGGTGGCACCGGCCAGCAACATACTGCGCAGGGTCAGTGCCAGCACGCTGCGCTGCAAAGGCCGGGTGGGGATAAAAGCAGAAGACATGGACGGCGTGCTCCTTTCGAATGACGAGGTGTATTGCCTGTCTGTCGAAGAGGGCGGCAAAACCCGTAAAAGTTTTTGAGATTTCTTCTCATCAGCCTTACCGGGCGACGATACGGGTCCATAACGGGGTAAAGCGTTCCACCCGCACCGGCAGCGAATCGCTCAGGGCGCTGAGGGCCTGGTCGATGTCATCGAGCTGGAACACGCCCGACACCTCCAGGTGCGCGATGGCCGGGTCGCAGCGCAGCCAGCCGTGGCGATAGCGCGCCAATTCTGCGGTCAGCTCGCGCAGTTGCATGCGCTTGGCCACCAGTTGCCCGCGCGCCCAGGCGCTGGCGTCGAGTGTGCTGGTTTCGAACCGCTGGCTGCCGATTGCATCGATCAGGTATTGCTCCCCGGCGGCAACCATCACCGGCTGGCCCTTGCCCTGAATCGCCACCACCCCATCCTCGACCCGCAACCGCGTGCCGCTGGCTTCATCACGCACCGCAAAGGCCGTACCGATGGCCTGCAACTGCGCATGCCGCGTGCTGACCCAGAAGCTGCGACGCCCGCCCGCCGTGGCGGCGTCCTTGCCGGTGTCGATAAAGATTTCGCCGCGCCGCAGCACGATCAACCGGCGCTGGGCGGTGAACTGCACGTCCACTGCACTGGCTGTGTTCAGTTGCAGGCGGGTGCCGTCGTCCAGCAAAAACTGACGGCGCTCGCCCACCTCGGTGGCGTAGTCCGCGCCCCAGGGCACCAGCGTGCTGTCACGCATCGACCAGCCGGTAACGCCGCTGGCCAGCAGCCCCACGCCCAGCAGCTTGAGCGCCTGGCGCCGGCTGTGACGACCGCCTTGCAGGCGTTGCAGGGTGTCCCGCGCCACCGAGCCGGGCAGTGCGGCCAGGCCCTGGAAGGTGGCATCGCTTTTCTGCAGCGCTTGCCAGGCCACCTCATGCAGCGCGTGCGCCTGACGCCAGCGTTGGCAGGCCTCCAGCAGTTGCGGGTTGGCGCCGTCGGACTCGATGCGCACCAGCCAGCCGATGGCCTGGTCCAGCACGTTGTCGGGCAGTTCGGGCAATGGCGGGCGGCTCATCGCTGGGCCAGGTAGCAATGGCGAATGGCGCTGGCCATGTACTTCTCCACCGAACTCAGGCTTACCGCCAGGCGCTCGGCGATCTCCTTGTAGCTCAGGCCCTCCAGGCGCGACAGCAGAAAGGCCATGCGCACCTTGGGCGGCAGGCCGTTGAGCACGGCGTCCACACGGGCCAGGGTTTCCAGCAGTATCAGCTGCGACTCGGGCGACGGCACCTCGGCTTCGGGCAGGTGTGCGATGGCCTCCAGATACGCCCGCTCGACCCGCTGGCGGCGCACGCGATCCACCAGCAGCCCGTGGGCCACGGTGCTCAACCAGGCACGCGGCTGACGCAACTGCTGCAGCTGCTCCGGCTTGCCGAGGATGTGCACGAAGATGTCGTGGGCCAGGTCCGCCGCGTGGTCGCCGTGGCGCATGCGCTTGCGCAACCAGCCCAGCAACCAGGCGTGATGGTTGATGTACAGCGCACGAACATCGGCATGAGGGGTGCGGGAAGTGGATGGCGACGACACGGAAAACCTCAGCATGATAGCCAGGTGCATTTGAGAATTTGTCGCATCCTAGTGCCAGTGGGCCGTGGACAGCAAGGGGAGAGTGCGTGATGTTGGGGGGCAGGTGGGGTTTTGGTGGGCGGAGCGAGCTCGGTAGGCCGCGTGTGCGGCCCGTGTGTTGCGTCGTTACTCGGGTGTCGCGTTTGCTTCCATGCCGTCCAGCACGGTGTCGATCAGTACGGTGCTCATTTCCAGCGATTGCTGTGCGGCGATCAGCAGCGTCTTGAACTGCTCGTCGGCGCGTTCGCAGGCTTGGGCGGTGGTGTCCTTGGCGCATTGGATCTGGAGCGACAGGTGAACCAGGGCGTCTTCCAGTTCGATGCCTTCGCAGACTGAAAACAGGGGCGGGTGATTGCCGTTGCAACAGCCGAAGGCGGTGTAGATGCGTTTGCGGGGTTGAGTAGTAAGCGGGGGATTGGAGACGGTTTTGACCATTGTGCAGCTCCCTTTTTGAGTGGAACCGCCATCTGATGTTCAGGTGGCGCAGTTGCGCCTTTTGCATTAGCGGGCCGCGACGCCCGGTCGCTGGATTGACAGCGACGTCGCAAGATTAGCGGGGTTGGGGTGGGGATTCAAGGCGTTCTACAGCGGTATGCGCACCCCCCATGAAGCGGGAGCCGGATGCTTGTGCATTATTGCTCAGGCAGCAAGGCTGGATCCGCTCGATGCAACTGGCAAAGTTGACAGTTGTGACAAGCAAAATGACGTAGCAAGCTATCCAGGAGCACATAGCCGAGTGCCTTTCCTGGGAGCATCGATCATGAGTGCAACATCCTTCAGCGTACAACTCCAAAACGAAATGGAAGGTAAGATCAATTATTTCCACTACCAAAAGTTCGGCGACCCCGCCTCGGGTACAAAATCCGCATTAACATCGCCCCAAACTACTTATGACTTCAATCTCTACCCCGGCGGAAAATTTATAGCGACGACCGCCGAGTCCTACCAAACGCAGCTTGAAGATCCAAAACTTCTTCGATTCAAATTTACAAATAATTCAGGTTTTCCTGTCGGGTTGCTCCGCGTATACGGTGAGCCCCCTTATCCCGACTGGGTAATAGCCGCGCTGGAGGACATTCCGGGGGACGAAAGTGAGGAAGACGTTCAATCTCAGCGCGAGTTAATAATCGATAGATACAACCAAATGGTTGGGGGGGTGAATACAGGACCGAAGCGGTTTCCAGGGGGGGTACTACGGCGCTGGATCGACTACGAACCTCGCCGTGGCGACCCCTCTAAATGGTACGCATGGCTGCTACGTCCAGGAAGGTCAACTAGTGTGGCGGTAATCGAAGGAAGCGTATGGGCGGTGAGCGAAGCAAAAAACGAAGACTGACCTTTTCCCCTGGCAGCGCAACGGGGAGCTTGGGTGCTGTACAGAACTCAAGTGACCCTAGTTCAGCTCTCGCGTCGTCAGCATTTTTAAGTAGTGCATGCGTTGAACAGAGGAGGGTGATTGCCGTTGCAACACCCTCCCTTTTTGAGTGGAGCTGCCATCTGATGTTCGGGTGGCGCAGTAGCAGTGCGCGAGGACCGTTCGCTGGATTGCCTGCGAGCTCGCAAGGTTAGCGGGTTGGGCGCGGGGCTTCTACACGCTCTACACCTGTATGCGCACCCCCCATGAAGCGGGAGCCGGATGCTTGTGCATTATTGCTAAGGCAGCAAGGCTGGATCGGCTCGATGCAACTGGCAAAGTTGACAGTTGTGACAAGCAAAATGACGTAGCAAACTATCTAGGAACACAAAGCCGCGTGGCTATCCTGGGAGCATCGATCATGAGTGCAAAAATCTCCAGCGCAACATCCTACAGCGTACAACTCCAAAACGAAATGGAGGGTAAGATCAATTATTTTCACTACCAAAAATTCAACGACCCCACCACGGGTACAAAATCCCCATTGAATTCGCCCCAAACCATTTATGACTTCGTTCTCTACCCCGGCGGAAGGTTTATAGCGACGACCGCCGATTCCTTAACTGCGCCACCTGAAGATCCAAAAAATCTTCTATTCAAATTGACAAATAATTCAGATTTTGACTTCTGTCTGATTGAGCTGAATTCTACCGACGCTTCCATTAAGAAATGGCTCAACTCAGACAATCCTACGGAGCAACCCGCCTACAAGACAAAGTATAGACAGAGGCCAGTGTTGTCCAAACAGTCTGTGACGTTGGACTTCCCCAATGGAGGCCACTGGTATGTGGGCGAGATGCCAGATCGGAAACGCACATAGCCGCGCAATGGGGAGCTTGGCTTTGTAGAAAACTGAAGTGACGATAAATGCAGCGCTCGAGCTGTCAGCACCTGCCACATAAGTTCCAAACATTGGAGGTAGGCAACGCAAGTCAATGGGAAGTAGGTGACGTGCTGGATGGGGCGCTCTAGGCACTGTACGAAAAGTACTGTCTTAACTGTCGCCAGCACGTTCACCCGGGCCCCCGGCGTCAACCTGGGCTACATCGGTGGTCGCGCCGAGCAGGTGTTCGTGCGCGGCTTCGACCGCCTGCCGGTGCCGGTGTATATCCGCGGCATCTACATCTTTATGTGACACATCCCACACAACTCCAGGAAGTTTCTCCATATCTGAGAATTCCTTGCCCTCGTACCCTTTGCCTTCATGGACCACCCAGGGCGCTTCGCCCCTGCCTAGGAAGGCTATTCCCGATGTCTGCTTCCCCCACCGGGTCCACGCCCAGCGAGCGTGAGATCCAGATTGCGATTGCCCCACTCGAAACCCTGCTCAGTGAAGACCTCGGCGCTGCCGCCGTCTCTGTCGACCACTGGCTGCGCGAGGCCACCTACGGCCTGGTGAACCTGCAACTGCTGCGCCAGGCCGGCGAAAATGTGCCGGTGGTCTGTAATGCCCTGGCCGGTGTGGATGTACTGATCGACATTCTCACGCTGCTGGAGAGCCCGTCCCCCGACCCGCTCGACTGGGTCAGCCTGGGCATCAACCTGATCGGCGTCTTGCCGTTTCCCCCTGGGCTGGCCAAGGCGCGCATGGTGCTGCGCCCGGTGCTGCAATTGACCCGCCAGACCCTGCGCCGTCGCCCGGGGGCGAACATCGGCGCGGTGATCCTGGAGATCATCGACGGCCACCTGCATGCCAACATCCGCGGCGCCCTGGAACACTACGTACGCGAGGCGCTGGCCCAGTTGCCGGCCATGCTCGGCGAGGCCGCCGACACCGCGCGCCTGTTGTTCACCACGCTGGCCAGGGCCATAGAAGCCGCTGCCCGGGGCCAACTCGACGCCGCAGCCAGCCACCAGTTGTCACGCACCCAGATGACCCAGGCGGCGCTGTACGACTCGCTGCTGAGCACTGATGCCTGGCGCCTGGCGCTGTCGGCCTTGGCCAATGCCTCCGAGGGCAACCTCAAGGCGGCCTACAACCATGTCGCCAGCCACTTCGGCGAGGCGCTGGAAAGCCTGCTGCGCCCGCTGGTGCACACGCTCGACGGGTTGGCCGCGTCGGTGCCGGATCGCCTCGAAGCCCTGGGCGCCCCTGGCATGCAAAACAGCATTGCCTGGCTGCTGAGCCGCCTGCTGGAAACCGTGCTGGCACACCCCGCCAGGCGCGGCGTTGCCACCAGCATTCGCCCCGGGGTCACCCAGCAGGCGCGGCACATACACAGTGAAGGCCCGACCGAGGTGGTCAGCCGCCAGGTCAGGGCCAAAAAGGCCCCCAATACCGACAAGAATGGTATCTGTCCCTGTACCGGCCACAGCATCGGCCATGTGCTCGGCGACGAGACCGTCGTTCATCAGGACTTCGCGTTGTCCGGCCCGTTCCCGGTGGATTGGACCCGGGTCTACAACTCGCGGCTCGACGCGCTGGATAGCGGCACCATAGGCGCACGCTGGATCACCGAGTTCACCACCTGCATCGATGTGGTCGACAAGAGGCTGGTGCTGCATGACAGCGATGGACGCAGCCACGACTTCCCGTGGCTCGAGGTCGACACCTGGCACCACGACCCCATCGAATACCTGACCCTCAAGCGCACCCGTGCACAGCAGCTGACCCTGGTGCGGGGCCAGGAGCGGTTCGAAACCTATGCCCAGGTCGGCGAGCGCTTTTACCTGACCCACATTCGCCTGCGCAGCGGTGCCGGTGCCATGCTGCATTACGAGCATCGCCACAACGGCCAGCCGGTGCTGTCCGATATCAACACCTACCAGAACGACGACCCGAGCAAGGTGCACCTGCAACTGGGCACCCTGCTGGATGAGCAGGGGCATATCCAGGGTGTGTGGCAGGTGGTCGATGGCAAGCCGCTGCGCCAACTGTGCGCCTATCACTACGACGGCGCGGGTGACCTGGTAGCGGCTCAGGATGAAAACGGTGCCGCCTGGCACTATGAGTATCAGCATCATCTGATCACCCGTTACACCGACCGCACCGGCCGTGGCCTCAACCTCGAGTGGGATGGCACAGGCCCGCACGCCAAGGCGATTCATGAATGGGCGGATGACGGCAGCTTCGAGACCCGTCTGGCGTGGGACCCGAACATCCGCCTGACCTACGTCACCGACGCCCACGGCCAGGAAACCTGGTACTACTACGACGCCCTTGGCTATACCTACCGCGTCGTACATCCCGATGGCCGCGAGCAATGGCTGTTCCGTGATGCACGCAAGAACATCATCCGCCACGTGCACCCCGACGGTAGCCAGGACCGCTACAGCTTTGATGAGCGCAGCAACCTGCTGCAGCACATCCGTCCCGACCACAGCACGCTGCATTACGCCTACGACGACCATGACCAGCTGATTAAGATCCGCGATGCCGAGGGTGGCCTTTGGCTGCGCGACTACGACGAGCGCGGCAACCTGGTAGAGACGGTCGACCCGCTGGGCAACAAGACCGAAT
>NZ_JASCPN010000061.1:0-33145 GCF_029960155.1 Pseudomonas sp. PS01300
GGTCAAGCCCGCTCCCACAGGGATTGCAGTGTTTTCAGGAACTGCACTGCACCTGTGGGAGCGGGCTTGACCCGCGATTCGATCTACAGGTCCAGCACCAGCCGTGCCGTGCGCGCCCGCGACACGCACAGCATCATGCTCTGCTGCGAAGCCTTCTCTTCATCGCTCAGGTACTGGTCGAAATGCTCGGCCTCACCCTCCAGAATCATGGTCTCGCAGGTGCCGCACACACCCTCGCGGCACAGGCATTCCACCTTGGCCGCCTTGGATTTCTCGATGGCCTGCAAGATGGTCATGCCTTCCTCCACCTGCAACTCCTGCCCTGAGCGCGCCAGCACCACGGTAAACGCCGCACCGGTCACCGGCGCCGCGGCAAACTGCTCCCAGTGCACGCGCTGCTCGGCAATGCCCAGCGATGCTGCGGTGGCGATCACCGCATCGATCAGCGGCTTGGGCCCGCACACATACACATGCGCCGCGTCATCCAGGCCCGCAAACAGCGCGGCCAGGTCCAGCTTGCGCTCCAGGCTGTCGATGTAGAACTGCGTGTTGGCCGCATGCGGCCCGCTGCTCAGTTCGGCCTGGAACGCGCCATGCTCGGGGCTGCGAAAGGCATAGTGCAGCTCGTAGGCGGTGCTGCCGGCCTCCAGTTCATGCAACTGCGCCAGAAACGGCGTGATGCCGATGCCGCCGGCGATCAGTACGTGCCGGCCCGCGCTCGGGTCCAGTGCGAACAGGTTGTTGGGGCTGGAGATGGTCAGCACGCTGCCCACCTCGACCTGCTGGTGCATGAACGCCGAGCCGCCCTTGGACTGCTCTTCAAGGCGCACGCCGATCTGGTAGCTGCGGGTGTCGCGCGGGTCGCTCATCAGTGAGTAGGCGTTGCTGAACTGGCGCCCGTCGGCGCCCTGCATCTGCACGATCACGTGGCTGCCACCGGTAAATGCCGGCATCGGCGCGCCGTCCTCACGGGCCAGGGTGAAGCGCTTGATCAGCGGCGTCGCCTGCTCGACGGCGGTTACCTGCACACTGAACATCTCGTATTTGTTGGCCATGATTCACCTCGACTGCCACTGGCTCACACGGCCAGGCACAGGTACTTGATTTGCAGATAGTCTTCGATGCCGTAGCGCGAGCCTTCGCGGCCCAGGCCCGACTGCTTGACGCCGCCAAACGGCGCCACTTCATTGGAGATCAGCCCGGTATTGATACCGACCATGCCGTACTCCAGTGCCTCGGCCACCTTGAACACCCGGGCGATGTCGCGGCTGTAGAAGTACGCCGCCAGGCCATACAGGGTGTCGTTGGCCTGGGCGATCACCTCTTCGTCGCTGCGAAAGCGCACGATGGCCGCCACCGGGCCGAAGATCTCGTCCTGCAGCAGCTGGGTGCCCGGCGCAATGTTGGCCAGCACCGTGGGTGCGAAGAAGTTGCCACCCAGCGCATGGGCTTCGCCGCCCAGCAGCAGGTCGGCGCCCTTGGCCACGGCGTCGTCGATCAGGCTGCGCACCTTGGCCACGGCCTTGTCGCTGATCAGCGGGCCGACCTGGCTCGCGGCGCTGGTGCCGTGGCCCACGCCCAGGGCGCGCACGCGCTCCACGAAGCGTTCGGTGAACTGCGCATACACGCTGTCATGCACGTAGAAACGGTTGACGCATACGCAGGTCTGGCCGGCGTTGCGGTACTTGGCTGCCAGCGCGCCTTCGACGGCGGCGTCGATGTCGGCATCGTCGAACACGATGAACGGCGCGTTGCCGCCCAGTTCCAGCGACACCTTCTTGATGCTCTGGGCACACTGGCCCATCAGCAGCCGGCCGATCGGGGTGGAGCCGGTAAAGCTCAGCTTGCGCACGGCCGGGTGCCCGGTGAACTGGGCGCCAATGGCCACTGCATCACCGGTGACCACGCTGAACACCCCGGCCGGGATGCCTGCACGTTCGGCCAGCTCCACCAGCGCCAGGGCGCAGAAGGGGGTTTCGTTGGCTGGCTTGACCACGATGGTGCAGCCGGCGGCCAGGGCCGGGGCCACCTTGCGCGTGATCATCGCCGCCGGGAAGTTCCACGGGGTGATGGCGGTGCACACGCCGATGCCCTGCTTGATCACCAGCAGGCGCTTGTCGCTGGAAGGGCTGGGGATGACATCGCCGTAGACGCGCTTGCCTTCCTCGGCAAACCATTCGATGAACGAGGCCGCGTAGCGGATCTCGCCCAGTGCCTCGTGCAGTGGCTTGCCCTGCTCGAAGGTCATCAGCCGGGCCAGGTCGTCTTCGTGTTGAAGCAGCAGTTCGAACCAGCGGCGCAGCACCTGCGCGCGGTCCTTGGCGGTGCGCTCGCGCCAGCCTTGCAGCGCGGCCTCGGCGGCTTCGATGGCGCGTACCGTCTCGGCGCCGCCCATCAGCGGCACGCTGCCCAGGCGCTCGCCGTTGGCCGGGTCGCAGACCTCGACCTGACGACCGTCGTCGGCATCGCACCAGTGGCCGTTGATGTACGCCTGTTGGCGCAGCAGTGTGGGATCGTTGAGTTTCACGCAAGGCACTCCATGCCGCCCCCGGCGTACCGGGGGCGGGCGTTGTCAGTCGTTGAGGTGGGCGACGGCGATCAGGTTGTGGAAGTGGGCGATGCCGTGCTCGCTCATGCCGCTGCGCTCACGGTCGGCCATGATCCGGCCCTGGCCACGGTAGCCGCGGGACTTGAGGCCCTTCTGCACGCTCTCGACCAGGCGCAGGTCCTCGGGGCGGAACACCTCGCGGTACCAGTCGATGAGTATCTGCTGCTCTTCGGTGATGTCCTTGTTCAGGAAGTACACGTCGTAGTGCTGCAGGGTGGTTTCGGCGTCGACCGGGAACTCGTAGATCACGGTCATGAAGTTCGCGCCTGGCGGCACGTTGAACATGGTGCACGGCCATGCCCAGAAGCCGGCGAAGGAGGGGTCCTTGACGCTTTCGTCGAACTTGAACGACTGCTCCGACGGCTTGGCCAGGCCATATTGCAGGGTCCAGTTGCCGTAGGTGGTGTGGCTGTACTGGCCGACGTCCACCGAGTCGGAGAAGCCCGGGTGCGCCGGGGCGCAGTGGTAGCACTCCAGGTAGTTGTCGACGATGGACTTCCAGTTGGCCGGGGTATCGCTGACGAAACGTGCTGCCAGGTGCAGGTCGTCGATCACCGCGCAGGCCTGGCGCATGCGTGCCTGCAGGCCGGGCAGCTGGTCTTCGACGCTGCCGGCGTCCATGTCCATGTTGATGAAGATGAAGCCTGCGTACTCTTCCACGCGCAGCTGCACCAGGGTGGAGTTCTGCTTGTCGAAGTTGACCACGTTCTCGCAGTTGCGTGCGTGGGCCAGTTCGCCGTCGAGCTTGAAGGTCCAGGCGTGGTACGGGCAGGTGATCACGTTCTTGGCCTTGCCGCTGCCGCTGAGCAACTGGTGGCCACGGTGCGGGCACACGTTGTAGAAGGCGCGCAGCACGCTGTCGCGACCACGCACCACGATGATGCTCTCGCCGATGATCTCGCGGGTGATGTAGGCGTTGTTCTCGGCCACTTCGCTGCGATGACCCACGCAGATCCAGCTGCGCGCGAAGATGTTCTCTTTCTCGTGCTCGAACACCGCAGGCTGGGTGTAGAACTTGGCCGGAATGGTGAAGGCCTCGTCTGCGCTGGCGCAGAAATCGGCGGGCAGGCGTTTGAAGTCGTTCATTGCTATCTCCTCACGGGGGCGTCCAGCCAGGCCGGCGCACCGTTGTTCAATTGGCTTTTACTTATTGGTTTACGTGTATCTATTGGTTAACAGAGCAGGCAAAAAAAAGGACCGTCAGGCCTGCATCCGTGCAGGTGGGTCGGGGTCAGCGACTCAGCGGGCCGTCGCGGTTACCGGGGCCGCTGCGGGTTGTTCAACGGGTTCAGGCTGTTCGGGCTGCTCGCCGGCCAGGCGCGCGGCCTCTTCCTCGATGCGGTGGGCCGGCACGTGGCCGTAGTCCTGCAGCATCCACTTGAAGAAGCCGTAGATCTTGATCAGCAGGATCACCATGAACGGGATCGCGGTCAGCACCACGGCGGTCTTCATGGTCGACAGCGAGGCCTTGGCGAACAGCATGGCCAGCGGTACCAGGGTCAGCACCACGCACCAGAACAGACGGTGGGTGGGGGTGGGGTCGTCGCCTTCGCGCAGGTTGCGGGTACTGGTGGCCGCCACGGCATAGGCGGCAGCGTCCATGTGCGAGGCGCAGAACACCGCCATGATGAACAGGTACACGCCCAGGAACACCTTGCCCATCGGCAGTGCTGTCAGCAGGGCACTGACCGCCGATTCGCCGCCTTGCTCGCTGAGGATCTTCGGTACGTCGATGGCGCCGTTGATGAACTGGTGCATGCTGTAGCTTTCCAGCGCGCCAAAGAAGAACCAGCAGCCCACGCTGCCACCGGCGAGCAGGGCGAACACCACTTCCTTGAGCTGGCGCCCACGGGACACACGGGTCACGAACATGGCCACGCCCGGGGCATAGGACACCCACCACAGCCAGTAGAACACCGTCCAGTTGCGGGTGAACGCGCCGTCGCCGGCCGGGTCGGTGAACAGGCTCATGCGCACATAGTTCTGCACCATCAGGCCGATGGAGTTGGCGGTGTTGTTGATGGTGAACTGGGTCGGGCCCACCAGAAGCACCACGCCGGCGAACACCAGCGCGCCGATGCACACCATCTTGCTCAGGCGCTGCAGGCCGCCATCGATGCCGATGTAGGAACTGAGCGAGAACAGGATGGCCACTGCACCGATCACCATCAGTTGCACGGTGAAGGTGTCGGGGGTGCCGGCCAGGTCATGCAGGCCGCGGGTCAGGGTCGAGGCGGTGAGCGCCAGCGACACGGTCAGCGCGCCCATCATGGTCAGCAGGAAGATCAGGTCCACGGTGCGACCGATCGGGCCGGTGGCCTTGAAGCCGGTCACCGCCTCGACGATCGAGGCCAGGTTCAGGCCGCTCTTCTTGCGCACGTGGAAGTGATAGGCCATGGCCAGCGAGGCCAGGGCATAGATCGACCAGGCGCTGATGCCCCAGTGGAAGAACGAGTAGCTGACGCTGTATTCCAGCGCCTGGCTCGATTGCGCGGCAATGTTCAGACCAGGGGTCTGGTAGTAGTAGGCCCATTCCATCACGCCCCAGTACAGGGTCGAGGACCCCATGCCGGCACAGATGAACATGAACACCCAGGTGGGGGTGGAGTACTCGGGCTTGCCGCTGCCGAAGCGGATGTTGCCGTACTTGCTGAACGCCAGATACAGCACGGCCAGCGAACTGCCGAATACCAGCACCTGGACACTGGTGCCGAAGGTACGGGTGGCAATCTCGAACAACTGGTTGGCGGCCTGTTCGGCCTGGGAGGGAAACACGGCGAGGCCGATCACGGTGAGCAGCACGGCAATCAGGCTCACGGTAATCAGGAACACATCTATCTGTTTTTTATTCTTGTGCGACATCATCGTCTCCTGGACGTTGGCGTTCTTATCTGTACCCGGCAGGCAATCCGGGGGGTAGTGCGGTAAAGCGTCCTCCTTCTGTTAACTATAAGTTAACGTCTATCTTTTGGTTAACAGATTCTGCCTAGAATCTTGTGGGCTCGCAAGAGGTGACGGGCCGGATTGTCTGGCAATTCAGACAACCGGCCCGTTGGTTCACCCTTCGATCAGCGCAGTGATGGCCTGGCCGACCTGTTGGGTGGACTTCTGCCCGCCCATGTCGCGGGTGGTGTCGCCGGCGGCGATCACGCGCTCGATGGCGCCAAGGATGTCGTCGTGGGCGGCGCGGTAGCGCGGGTCGGCGCCGTCATTGCCGAGGAACTCCAGCATCAGCGCCCCGGACCAGATCATCGCGATCGGGTTGGCGATGTTCTGGCCGAAGATATCCGGCGCCGAGCCGTGGACCGGTTCGAACAGCGACGGGAACCTGCGCTCGGGGTTGAGGTTGGCCGACGGTGCGATGCCGATGGTGCCGGCGCAGGCCGGGCCCAGGTCGGAGAGGATGTCGCCGAACAGGTTGGAAGCCACCACCACGTCGAAGCGGTCCGGCTGCAGCACGAAGCGTGCGCAGAGGATGTCGATGTGCTGCTTGTCCCAGCTGATCTCGGGGTAGTTGGCGGCCATCGCGGCGGTGCGCTCGTCCCAGTACGGCATGCTCACGGCCATGCCGTTGGACTTGGTGGCCGAGGTCACGTGCTTGCGCTCGCGGGTCTGCGCCACGTCGAAGGCATACTTGAGAATGCGGTCGACGCCGCGGCGGGTGAACACCGACTCCTGCAGCACGAACTCGTTTTCGGTGCCTTCGAACATGCGACCGCCCAGCGAGGAGTACTCGCCCTCGGTGTTCTCGCGGATCACCACGAAGTCGATGTCGCCCGGCTCGCGACCGGCCAGCGGGCAGGGTACGCCGGGGAACAGGCGCACCGGACGGATGTTCACGTACTGGTCGAAGTCGCGGCGGAACTTGAGCAGCGAGCCCCACAGCGAGATGTGGTCCGGCACCTTGTCGGGCCAGCCGACCGCACCGAAGTACAGCGCATCGAAGCCCTTGAGCTGCTCGAACCAGTCATCGGGCATCATCTTGCCGTGGGCCAGGTAATAGTCGCAGCTGGCCCACTCGAAGAATTCGAACTGGATGTCCAGGCCGTGCTTGCGCGCGGCGGCTTCGACCACGCGGATGCCCTCGGGCAGCACTTCGTTTCCGATACCGTCGCCGGGAATGGCGGCAATCTTGAAGGTCTTGGTCATGGCGGCTCACTCGTTGTTGTTTGGGAACAGGTGAGCGCATGCTATAAGCCATTGGGTCAGAGATAATCTCGCCCAACATGAATTCTTTGTGCACATATCGTGAATAGTCTGCCCAACCTCGAAGACCTCAACATTTTTGTCCAGGTGGCCAAGCGCGCCAGCTTTGCCGCGGTGGCCGAGCAACTGGGCATGTCGGCCGCGTTCATCAGTAAGCGTGTGCGCCTGCTCGAGCAGCAGATGGGCGTGCGCCTGCTGCACCGCACAACGCGGCGGGCGTCGCTGAGCGAGGAGGGCGAGCGGGTCTACCAGTGGGCCTTGCAGATCTTCGAGACGGTGCAGCGCATGGGCGACGACATCAGCACCCAGCACCGCGTGCCGGTGGGCCAGTTGCGTATCGCCAGCAGCCTGGGCCTGGGCCGGCGCTTCGTGGCGCCGGCGCTGTCGGAGCTGGCCGAGCGCTACCCGCAGCTGGATATCCGCCTGGACGTGCACGACCGCCTGGTGGACCTGATCGAAGAGGGGGTAGACCTGGATATCCGCGTGGGCAACGTGATTGCCCCGCACCTGATCGCCAAGCCGCTGGCCCACAACCGGCGCGTGCTGTGCGCCGCACCGGGCTACCTGCAACGGCGCGGCACGCCGCGCCAGCTGGCCGAGTTGAGCAGCCATGACTGTTTGGTGATCAAGGAGCGTGACCACCCGTTCGGCGTCTGGCAACTACAGGGGCCGCAGGGCGAGCAGAGCGTGCGGGTGACCGGCGGGCTGTCGACCAACCACGGCGAGGTGGCGCACCAATGGTGCCTGGACGGGCGGGGGATACTGCTGCGTTCGTACTGGGATGTGCACGACAGCCTGGCCGATGGCTGGCTGGTGCCGGTGCTGGAGGACTATCACCAGGCGGCGGACATCTGGGCGGTATACACCTCGCCCCTGGCCAGCTCGGCGAAAGTACGCGTGGCGGTCGAGTTCCTGCGCCAGTACTTCGCCGAGCGCTACAGCCTGCCGGTGCTGGGCTAGCCCTTGGCGGGCACGATCTTCTTGATGGTGCCGTTGGTGATTTCGATCAACACGTAGTTGTCCTGGATCTTGACCCACTGGCTGTCTTCGTCGGGCTGGCTCAAGCCCTTTTCCTTCCAGCCGCGCAGGGCCATGTCGTCGCGCTTGTAGAGGTCGGGGGCCTTGTCGTGCACCTTCAGCTCGCGGGTCGGGGACTCGGGGGCGACCACGCTGGGCTCGGCGGCCTGGGCCGGGAGCTGGACCAGCGCGACACTGCCGAGCAGGGCAAGGGTGGTGAACAGTTTGCGTGCAGTCATGCGGTACTCCTGATGGCTGGGGCTTGAAGAATCGGACTGCGCGCTGCTGCAAACATTCAATCGGCTGTACATCTGCGGCGTTGCCTTCGCTGGCAATGCCAGCTCCCACAGGGTTTTGTGAACGCCTGACACGGTTTCTGTGACACAACCCGCACCCCAGAGCCTTCGTCTGAACTTTTTGAAACGCCCGGGGTTCGAAAGGTCGCATTCGACCCCGAGTGCCTTTCACATAAATGGAGACTGAAAGTGATGTCCAAGCGATTCGGCAACCTGCTGCTCAAGACCTCGGCCCTGGCGGTACTGGCCGCCCCCCTGAGTGCACTGGCCGCAGCCCCCACCGACCCGATTGCAACCTTTGGTGTTCTCGGCGCCTACAACAAGTTCAAGCTCGAAGGCGGCAGCGAGTCCGATACCGACCGCATGGGTGAAGGCGGCCTGTTCTTCAACTTCGGCAACAAGCTCACCGCTGAATCCGGCTTCATCTACCAGGCCGGTGTCGACCTCAAGTACGGCGACCACAACGACACCAAGCTCAAGGAAGGCCAGGCCGACGTGGACCTGGGCTGGCGCGCCGCGATCGATGCGCGCAACTCGGTCGACCTGATCGTGGGCGGCGGCTACAACTGGTCGCGCTACGAGCTGGAATCCAACGGCTACGACATGAAGCTGACCGGTCGCACCCCCTTCGCCAAGGCCGCGCTGGGCTACAACCACCAGTTCGACGACATGACCCTGCGCCTGGAAGCCGGTGCACGCCGTTCGCTGGACAGCAAGGCCAAGCTGCATGTCGAAGACGTGGGCAACGACACCGTCGACCTCAAGGACCGTACCAACCCCTATGCCGAAGTCAGCCTGCTGATGAACCAGAAGGGCTCGATGCCGGTGATGACCGGCCTGTACTACACCCGCACCGAGTACAAGCTGGACGAAGACTCGGAAGTGGCCGACAACATCAAGCTCAAGCGTGACGAGTTCGGCATCAAGGTCGGCCTTGCGTTCTAAGGGCTAGCGCCCGCGCTTGCGCGACACCACCGCCTCGATGTTCTTGCGCCCGATCAGCCTTGGCTGTTCGGGCGCAGTCATTTCACCCAGCCACTTGTATATCACCAGGCAGTCGACCAGGCCCAGGCGGGCATGCTGGTAGGCCCTGGGCAGGCGCCCGACGGTCTCGAAGCCCAGCGCGTGCCACAGCGCCACGGCCACCTCGTTGCTGGCCACCACCGAGTTGAACTGCATGGCCAGGAAGCCCTCGTTGCGTGCCAGGCGCTGGGAGTGCTCGCACATCAGCCGCGCCACGCCGCGCCCGCGGGCGGCCTCGGCGACCATGTAGCCGCAGTTGCTCACATGGCTGCCGGGGCCTGCGGCATTGGCCTTGAGGTAGTACGCGCCCAGCAACTGGCCCTCGTCCTCGACCACCAGCGTGTGCAGCGGCACCTCAAGCCACAGGTGCCGGGCCTGCTCCAGGCTCAGGTTCGGGTCGTAGGCGTAGGTCTCCCGCGCTGCGATCACGGCCTGGAAGGTGGGCCAGAAACGGTCGAAATCGGCGGCGGTCATCGGGCGGATCTGCAGCATGGGAATCCTTGGCGGGCGAAGGGGGCGGGTGGGGCGCCATTCTAAGGGATTGTGCCCCGACCGGCGCAATCAACTGAACGCTGGCGCCGGGGTGGGCTCCAAATTCGACCACTGGTTGCGGATACCCACACATGTCGAAAATCATCACCCAGCCCTTGCCCGTGCAATCGAGCGACGAAGACGACCCGTTGCTGTTCGGCTCGCCCAAGGAGCGCCTGGACTTCTACCGGCGCGAGATCCAGTACGAAACCAGCCTGCTGTCCAACCGGACCAACGCCTACCTCACGGCGCAGTCGTTCCTGGTGATCGCCTTTGCCTCGTCGATGGCCAACCTCAACCCCGAATGGGGCAAGCTGTTCACCCTGGTGGTGCCGTGCCTGATGGCGCTGCTTGGCATCGTCAGCTCGCTCAACGCCTGGCCGGGCATACGCGCGGCCTACCTGATCATCGATCACTGGCACTTCAAGCAGAGCAACCTGCTGCACAGCAAGCCGGCCATGGGCCTGGCCTACGACGAATCGCCGCTGTTCAACGAGCTGGAATCGAGCCACAAGGGCTTTTGCAAGTCGCTGCTGTTCTCCATGCGCACGCCCTGGCTGTTCATCGGCTTCTGGCTGCTGCTGGGCAGCTTCTGCCTGTACATCCAGTTCACCAACCCGGGTGGTTGAGGCCACCGTGCAGGCCGGCTAGAGTGGCGGCTCATGCATTCACAGGGGAAGGGAACCCATGGAGTCGATCACCTTGCGCGCGGCCCGGGCCGGCGATGGGGCAGCGGTATTTGCGGTGACGCACCAGTCGATCACGCAATTGGCGGGTGGGCGCTATTCGGATGAGCAGTTGCGCGGCTGGATGGGCCAGCGAACCCATGAGGATTACGAGCGTTCCATTGCCAAGGGCTCGATGGTGGTGGCATGCCAGGGCGAGACGGTGGTCGGTTTTGTCGACGCTGAACCTGGCGAAGTCACGCGCCTGTTCGTGCTCCAGCAGGCGGCCGGCCAGCAACTGGGCAGCCGCCTGCTGGAGGCGGGCCTGGCCAAGGCCCGGGCGCCGGGCGTGGAGGTGATCAAGGTCGAGTCCACGCTCAATGCCGAGAGCTTCTATCAGCGTCACGGGTTTGTCGCCAAGGGGCGCGACTTCTTCTCCCACGGGGTGGGCGGCGACCCGATCGAGGTGGTGCTGATGGAGCGGCCTGCGCAGCCCTGAGCGCAGGCCCCGGGCCGGGTTACTCCCCGGCCTTGCCCACCGCATCCAGTGCGCGCGCCGAGTACACCAGGGCGGCGCCGGCGTTCATCGCCACGGCCACGCCCAGGGCCTCGGCGATTTCCTCACGGGTGGCGCCTTGCTTGACCGCCTGCGCCGAGTGCACGGCAATGCAGCCGTCGCAGCGGGTGGTCACCGCCACGGCCAGGGAGATCAGCTCGCGGGTCTTTGCGTCCAGGTGGTTGGTCTTGGCCCCGGCGCCGCTGGCGGTCATGTAGCCGTCGACCGTGCCGGGCGAGAGTTGCTTGAGGTCGCCGATACCGGCCATCAGCTGTTTGCGGTAGCCATCCCAGTCCATCATGCTCATCGTCTTCACCTTTTTGTGTTGCGACAAAATGAACAGTGAAGCTAGTTTTTTCGGCACTGGGGCGCCGTTGGTCGATGGTCGGGGTGGGGGCGTACTTTGGTAGGGGCCTTTTGCCGCAAGGCCGGCCCCCACAGGCTCACGCGCCGCCTGCAGGAGCCGGCCTTGCCGGCGAAAGGGCCACCTCAGATATAGATGAACACCAGCAGCAACAGCGCCACCACCGCCCACTTCTCCAGGTAGTAGCGCAGCCGGTTGCGCTTCTTCAGCGCCTTGCCGCGCTCGCGGATCTTGTAGATGCGCGTGAACAGCCGGTTGATCCCGCCGGTCTTGTCGCCCGCATCGTTCGGCGCCGCAGCGGCGGCCATCACCTTGCGGCTGAACCAGCGGTTGAACGCCGTCGCCCAGCGGTACTTCAGCGGTCGCTCCACATCACAGAACAGGATGATGCGGTTGTGCTCGGTGTGGTTGGCCGCGTAGTGGATGTAGGTTTCGTCGAACATCACCGCCTCGCCGTCGCGCCAGTGGTAGTTCTCGCCGTCGACGCAGATATAGCAGGCCTCGTCGTTGGGCGTGTCCAGCCCCAGGTGGTAGCGGTAGGAGCCGGCATACGGGTCACGATGGCGCACAAGTTTGGAGCCCGGCGGCAGGGTGGCGAACATCGCCGCCTTGACCGTGCCGATGCCCTGCAGCAGTTCGGTGGTGCGTGGGCACAGCTTCATGGCCGACGGGTGGCTTTCGCCGTACCACTTCAGGTAGAAGCGCTTCCAGCCGCTCTTGAAGAACGAGTTGAAGCCGACGTCGTCATGGCTCTGCGAACTCTTGATTTCGCCCACGTGCAGCAGTTGCTGGGCTTCGGCACGAATTTCCTGCCAGTTGTCCTGCAGCGGCTTGAGCTCGGGGAAGGCCTCCACCGGCAGGTAAGGCTTGGCCGGCAGCCGGGAGAACAGGTAGAGGAACACGTTGATCGGGGCCAGGAAGCTGGAGTGATCGCCCAGCTGGCGGGTGAGCTTGTGCCGCACGCGCCCGCGCAGGTGCACGTAGGCGATGGAGAAGACAAACAGTAGAACGAGAAAGATTTTCATGGTCGATTAACAGGTCGATGTGGCTATGCGCCATGGCATGAGCAGGCCAGCATAAACAATCAACCGCGTGCTTTGTACATATTGTTACGTTTTGGGGTGCCGACCTTTGGCTAGGTCGGCGGTCGTTCGGCAGGCATCAGGACGGTTGATGGCGCCACACCGGCTGGCCATGGGCATCCAGTGCCCAGTGCGCCAGCTTGGCCTGCAGGCGTACACCGCCTACCCAGCGTTCGGGGGCCGCCTGGTCCAGCCAGTAGGCGTCACCTGCCAGTACCCGCTGGCCCAGGGCCGTGAGGGTCAGGCTGCGTTGCGGCCAGGGCAGGTGAACGTCCGCTTCGATCAGCAACGGCGTGGGCGCATCGATCAGCGGGCGCATCAGCGCATGGAACATCTGGTCGCCCAGGTACGGCAGTGGCTCGCGCCTGCCCATGAGCTCTGCGAACACCCGGCCGAACGCCAGGCTGCCGGCCTCGGCGACGATGCCCAGGGCCAGGCGCTCGGTCAGCGACAGGCCGTCGGCCAGCCCCGGCAGTTCCTGCAACTGGCGCAGCATTGCCGGCGCCAGCAAGGGCAGTGCCGGGCTTGGCGCATGGGCCAGCTGCGCCCAGGCCAGTGGCGAGGGCGCGCAGTACGCCGCCCAGGCACGCCGGGCCAGCGCCAGCGCTGCCTCGTCCAGGCGCCGACGCTGGGGCCACAGCCAGGCCAGCAGGTCCGGCGCGAGCTGGCCGATGCCGATGAAACGCTGCACACCCGGCACCTGGCTGATCTCGATCAGTTCCAGGCACTCGGGCAACTGCTCGATGCCCGCCAGCACGCGGATCAGGAACAACTGGTCATAGGCATCCGCCTCGCACCACAGCACGGCGTGCGGGCACCCGTCGAGCTGCGCCAGGGCGGCGTACTCCTCGGCACTGCGCCGCGCCACGTCGGCTTCTGGCATGCCGAACACGCGGCTGATGTAGTCGTTGCGCAGGGCGAGCAACGGTTGCGCCGGCAGTGCCGGTACCGGGCCCATGCACAGCGGGTCGATGAAGGTATGGAAGGCCCCCTTGAAACCGGCCAGGCGCAGGGTATGGGCGATGTCGTTGCCGCACCGCCAATGCACGCTGCGGGCTTCGTCGTCGGCTTCGAAGCCGGGGTTGCGTGCGGCAAAGTCGATGGCGTCGACATGCGCCTTGAGCCTTGGCCAGCTGGCAAAGCCCAGCTCCTGCGCGATCAGCCACTGCGCATCGGCCAGGCGTGGGGCGCGGCTGTGGGGCAGGGGCTTGAAGTGCGCCGGCGCAGTGCCTGCCAGCAGGTGCCTGAGCAGGGTCTTGGCGCGTTTGCGCTGGTGTTCGAGGTTGATTCTGCCGTCATGGCAGATGTGCGGGGGCAGGGCGGCGAGCATACGATCTCCTGGGTCGGGCCTTGTCCGCTTGCAGGCCGGGAGTCGTATCGACGAATGAGGCTGTTCTGTACCGGGGCGTGGCCCTTTGCGCGGACGGCAGGCGCGGAGAACGCCAGGGCGTGACTATAGCGAAGCCCGCCGGCAGCGACAACGGGCAACCGGCGTGAGCGCACGATGCGGGAGAAATCGTGCCCTCGCCGTGCAGCAGGAGTACCCTGTCGCCTTCGCTCATTCTGGAACCCACTGGGCAAGGACCTTATGCCGATACTCCCTTCCAACAGCGATTTCATGCAACTGGCCCTGATCGAGGGGCGCCGTGCCTTGCCGGCGTGCCGGCCCAACCCGCCGGTGGGCTGCGTGATGGTCCGCGATCACCAGGTGATCAGCCAGGGCCACACCCAGCCGCCGGGGCAGCCCCATGCCGAGGCGATGGCGTTGGCGAAATTGCCGGAAGGGGGCCGGGGTGTGACAGCGTATGTGACCCTGGAGCCCTGTTCGTTCCAGGGGCGCACCCCGTCGTGTGCCCTGGCGTTGATCGACAAGGGGGTGGAGCGGGTGTTCGTCGGCATGCTCGACCCGGACCCGCGCAATGCCGGGGCCGGGGTTCGCCTGTTGCGCCAGGCCGGTGTCGAGGTGATCGTCGGGCTGCTGGCCGAAGAGGTCTCCAGGGACCTGCGCACCTACCTGCTGGCCGAGGCCTGAGGCGCCCCACCCACTCCAGCCGCCGGCCTTGCCGGCGAAGGCGCGCCCGCAACCTGGCATGCATAGCCTCATCGCTATGTATTTTTGTATATTGCGAGGGTCTTTCCCCGAAGTGCCATCGCCATGTCCAGCATTCGTCAACGCAACCAGCAGCTGATTCTCGAGGCCGCCAGCGAGGAATTCGCCAGCAAGGGCTACAACGCCGCCCAGACCCGCGACATCGCGGCCCGCGCCGGCGTGCCCAAGGCCAACCTGTACTACTACTTCCAGACCAAGGAAAACCTCTACACCCGGGTGCTGATGGCCTTTCTGGAACCCTTGCTCGCGGCCTCCGCCGTGTTGCGCGCCAGCGATGACCCGCAGGTGGCGCTGCCGGCCTACATCCAGGCGCGCATCCGCATCGTGCGTGACCACCCGTACACCTCCAACGTGTTCAGCAGCGAGCTGCTGCACGGGGCCAAGCAACTGCCCGGGGTGTGCCGCGACCTGCTGCGCGCCGAGGCGCAGCTCAACGTGCACTGCCTGAACAGCTGGATCAAACGCGGCCTGATCGCCCCGGTCGACCCGCAACACCTGATGCTGTTCATCTGGTCGGCCACCCGCACCTACACCAATTTCGGCTGGCGCATGGCCCAGCTCACGGGCGTGCATGCGCCCCAGGGCGACGACTACGCGCTGGCGGCCGCCACCATCACCCGCCTGGTGCTGCAGGGCGCCACGCCTGGCATGCCGGCGCCGCGCCCCATGCGGCCGACCAACTAGAAACAATCCTGCATTTTTTTGTACACGAAACTGTATTAAAGATTTTCACCTCCCCAGCCGAAACAGCGGTGATAGCAAATTGCCAGAACTCACGCTGCACGGGTGACTGGCGCCTCATGCCCGGGGAGGGTGAAGCGCGCGATGAATATAAAAAACAAGCTGGTCCTTGCGTTTGTACTGGTGGCTTTCATCCCGGTGACGGTGGTCGCGGTGGTCAGCGTGATGAACATCCGCACCCAGGCGGTTGAACAGTTCATCGATGGCAGCACCCGGGAAATACGCCAGATCGACGGCAACATGCGCCAGTTCTTCGACGGGATGCAGCAGAACGTCGATCAGATGTCGGCCGATCCTGTATACAGCGCTGTGCAGACGCTCAAGGACTACCGCGCTGCCGACGCTGCCAGCCTGCCCCTGCCAGCGCCGGCCCAGGGGGTGATCGACGCCTTTGCACGCTTTGGCGCCACCCACCCGGCGGCGGCCATCCTGTCCATCGGCCTGGAAGACGGCACCTACGCCAAGTGGCCGGATGACCCGCAACTGGCCAACTACGACCCGCGCCAGCGCCCCTGGTACAAGGCCGCGATGGCCAGCCCCGGCAAGACCGTGCGCACCCCGGCCTACTACTACGACAAGGACGACGTGGCCCTGGTGGGCACCGCCCGGGCCATGCTCGACGGCGCCGGCAAGCCCCGCGGCGTGTTCGTGGTCAGCGTCTCGCTGAAGAACCTCACCGAACTGGTCAAGAGCATCAAGCTGGGTCAAAGCGGCTACGTGATGCTGATCGAGGACGGTGTGGTGCTGGTCGACCCGCGCGACGCCGGGCACAGCTTCAAGCCGCTCAAGGACCTGGGCGAGCCCTACGCCAGGCTCGCGGCCACCGAACAGGGGGCTGCCGACGTCGAGATCGACGGGATTCGCTACATGGCCAACGTATGGACCTCCCCAGGCCTGGGCTGGCGCTTCGTGGGCCTGATCGAGCAGCGCGAAGTGATGGGCGCCGCCACGCGCATGACCTACCTGGCCGGGATCATCGTGGTGGTGCTGGCGATCTTCTTCGCGCTGATCGGCGCCGCGTTCGCCCGGGTGATCGTCAAGCCCATCGGCCAGGTCAGCACGGGCCTGCAGTCAATCGCCGAGGGCGAGGGCGACCTGCGCCGCGACCTGGTTGTGCAGGGCAGGGACGAAACCGCCGAGCTGGCCGGCTGGTTCAACCGGTTTCTGGCGGCCATCCGCCAGTTGATCCAGCGCATCGGCGCAGCCTCCACCAACCTGCACGACGCCTCGCAGGTCAACAGCGAGGTGGCCACCAACATGAACCAGGCGGCCGGGCGCCAGCGTGAAGCGGTGGAGCTGGTTTCCACCGCATTCAACGAAATGGTCGCCACCGCCAACGAGGTGGCCCGCTCGTGCAGCAACGCCGCCGATTCCGCCGAAAGCGGGCATCGCCGGGTGGCCGAAGGCAAGCAGCAGATCGAGCTGACCACCGAGAACGTCAACCGCCTGGGCAACCGCCTGAGCGAGTCGTCCCAGGCCATGGTCGAGCTGGAGGAGGGCAGCCGCAGCATCAACCAGATCCTGGGCACCATTCGCGCCATCGCCGAGCAGACCAACCTGCTGGCGCTCAATGCCGCCATCGAGGCCGCTCGCGCCGGCGACCAGGGCCGCGGCTTTGCCGTGGTGGCGGACGAGGTGCGCGCGCTGGCCAAGCGCACCGCCGACTCCACCGGCGAAATCGACCAGTTGCTCGGTACCCTCGCCAGCAAGACCCAGGAGGTATCGCAGAAGATGCAAAGCTGCCAGGACCTGTCCCGGGCCAGTGTCACCTCCATCGAAAGCGCGCGCGACAGCTTCGAGGGCATCCAGCTGTCGGTCAACGAGATCCGCGACCAGAACCTGCAGATCTCGGCTGCTGCCGAGGAGCAGCACAGTGTGGCCGAGGAGATCAACCGGCATATCCAGCAGATCTACGACGAAGCGCGCCTGGTCGAAAGCCTGGCCAGCTCGGCGCAGGAGGACTCCGGACGACTGTCCACGCTGTCGGCCGAATTGAACGCACTGGTGGGCCGCTTCAAGTCCTGACCACCGACAACGTTACAATTAATGTCAATGTGATATCATGGCTTCACTGCCGCCGAGTGATCCCGCCGGCAGTGGAGCAAGCACTCATAAAGAACACTGCCCTCCCGCTTCACCGCCTTGCCTGCAGAACCTGACCGCGCCGCCTGTCCCGTCGCGGGTTGTACTTTTGCAGCCACAAGGAACACCCCATGCTTCTGCGCTCCCTCAACATTTCCCTGCGTGCCGGCCTCAGCTTCGCGCTGATTGCCCTGCTGGCGATGGCCCTTGGCGGCCTGTCGCTGCTGGAAATGCGTCGAATGAACGAACAGTCCAACCAGGTCGACCAGAACTGGCTGCCCTCGATTGTCGCGGCCAACGGCGTAGCGCTGACCAGCACCCAGATCCGCACCCTGACCCTGCGCCTGCTGGTACTGCGCGACGGCGACGACCTGCAGGACCTGATCACGCGTCTGCACCAGCTCGAAGCGCAGCTGGACACCCAGGAGGCGACCTATGCCGGGCTGATCACCCTGGCGCAGGAACAGGCCGCGTTCGCCCGCTACCAGCAGGCCAAGACGCGCTACCTTGCCGATCAGCACAAGGTCGTCCAATTACTGCAGCAGGGGCGCAAGGACGACGCCATCGCGCTGGTGGACGCCGGCCCGTACCTGACCAATGCCGACGGCATGCTCACCGACCTGCTCGAAATCATTGCGCTCAACGACAAGGGCGGGGAGCAGGCGGCCCAACGCAGCACCGAGGTATTCCATGGCGCCATCAGCCTGGTGCTGGCGATTCTGGCCGTGGTGCTGGCTTTGACCGTGGCGCTTGCAGTGCTGCTCACGCGCAGCATCGTGCGCCCGCTGGGCGAAGCCGTGGGCATTGCCCAGACCATCGCCGGTGGCGACCTGTGCGACGAGATCAGCATCAGCGGCAAGGATGAGCCGGCGCGTCTGCTGCTGGCGCTGCGCGACATGCAGGGCAGCCTGCGCGGCACGCTGCAGAAAATCGCCAGTTCCTCCAGCCAGCTGGCCTCGGCCGCCGAAGAGCTGCAGGCTGCCACCGACGACTCCAATCGCGCGCTGCAGCAGCAGAACGACGAAGTGGAGCAGGCGGCCACGGCGGTGAACGAGATGACGGCGGCCGTGGAGGAGGTGGCCCGCAACGCCGTGAGCACCTCCGAGGCTTCGCGCCAGACCGACGAGACCGCCCACCACGGCCGCGAGCAGGTGCAGCGCACCGTCGACTCCATCGGCCAGCTCACCGACGACGTGACCCACACCTGCGAGCAGGTCGAGCACCTGGCGGGCGATGTACGCAACATCGGCCAGGTGCTGGAAGTGATCCGCGCGATTGCCGAACAGACCAACCTGCTGGCCCTCAACGCCGCCATCGAGGCGGCCCGGGCCGGGGATGCCGGGCGCGGCTTCGCCGTGGTGGCCGACGAGGTTCGGGCGCTGGCGCACCGCACCCAGCAGTCCACCCAGGAGATCGAGACCATGATCGGGACCATCGAGCAGGGCACCGGCACGGCGGTCACGGCAATGCGCAACAGCAACCAGCGCGCCCACGCCACCCTGGAAGTGGCGCAGCTGTGCGGTCACGCCCTGGACGAGATCACCCAGGCCATCACCGGCATCAACGAGCGCAACCTGGTGATCGCCAGCGCCAGCGAGGAGCAGGCCCAGGTGGCCCGCGAGGTGGACCGCAACCTGGTCAACATCCGTGACCTGTCGATCCAGACCGCGGCCGGTGCACGCCAGAGCAATGCCGCCAGCCAGGCGCTGGCAGGCCTTGCGGTCGACCTCAACCTGCTGGTGACCCAGTTCAAGGTCTAGCAGTAGCCACCATCACGTAGCGCCCCCGGGTCCCCTGCCTTAGACTCAGGGGCTTGAACCCGGGGGACAACCGATGAACGAACCAGTACGCCTTACCCAGTACAGCCACGGCGCCGGCTGTGGCTGCAAGATTTCACCCAAGGTGCTCGAGGTGATCCTCGCCGGCAGCGGCGCGCAGAACCTCGACCCGCGCCTGTGGGTGGGCAACGCCTCGCGCGACGATGCGGCGGTGTATGCCATCGATGACGAGCGCGGCGTGGTCTCGACCACCGACTTCTTCATGCCCATCGTCGACGACCCCTTCGATTTCGGCCGCATTGCGGCCACCAACGCCATCAGCGACATCTACGCCATGGGCGGCGACCCGCTGATGGCCATCGCCATCCTGGGCTGGCCGGTCAACCTGCTGGCCCCGGAGATCGCCCGCGAGGTGATCCGCGGCGGGCGCGCGGTGTGCGATGCGGCCGGCATTCCCCTGGCCGGCGGGCATTCGATCGACGCCCCCGAGCCGATCTTCGGCCTGGCGGTCACCGGCATCGTCGACAAGCGCCACATCAAGCGCAACGACACCGCCACCGTCGGCTGCCAGCTGTACCTGACCAAGCCGCTGGGCATCGGCGTGCTCACCACGGCGGAGAAGAAGGGCCTGCTGCGCGCCGAAGACGTGGGGCTGGCGCGTGACCAGATGTGCACCCTCAACCGTATCGGCAGCCAGATCGCGCGCCTGGAGGGGGTCAAGGCCATGACCGACGTCACCGGCTTCGGCCTGCTCGGCCACCTGGTGGAAATGGCCGATGGCAGCGGCGTGACCGCGCGCCTGGAAGCGGCGCAGGTACCGCGCCTGGCCAGTGTCGAGCACTACATCGAGCAGGGTTGCGTACCCGGTGGCACGCTGCGCAACTTCGACAGCTATGGCGAGCGCATCGGCCCGTTGGGCGAGGCGCACAAGCTGCTGTTGTGCGACCCGCAGACCAGTGGCGGGCTGCTGGTGGCGGTGGCGCCCGAAGGGCAGGCGGCGTTTCTCGAGCTGACGCAGGCACAGGGCCTGGCGCTGACGCCGATCGGCACGCTGGTGGCGCGCGGCACCCATGCGGTCGAGGTGTGTTGATGCACGACGACTGCACCGACTACCGTTCGATCTTTCTCGACGATGTGCCCCTGATGGATGTGCGCGCACCGGTCGAGTTCGACAAGGGCGCGTTCACCCACGCCAGCAATCTGCCGTTGATGAACGACGACGAGCGCCAGCAGGTGGGCACCTGCTACAAGCAGCATGGCCAGCAGGCGGCAATGGTGCTCGGGCACCAGCTGGTGTCCGGGGCGCTGCGCCAGGCCCGTATCCAGGCCTGGGCGCAGTTCGCCCGAGCCAACCCCGATGGCCTGCTGTACTGCTTTCGCGGTGGCCTGCGTTCGCAGATCACCCAGCAGTGGCTGCGCGATGAAGCCGGTATCCGCTACCGGCGCGTAGGCGGGGGCTACAAGGCCTTGCGCACGTTTCTGCTGGAGGTTGGCGACCAGGCCGTGGCGCAGTGCGATTTCGTGCTGCTGGGCGGCATGACCGGCACCGGCAAGACCGAGGCGCTGGCGCAACTGGACAATGCGCTGGACCTGGAGCGGCACGCCAACCACCGTGGCTCCAGCTTCGGCCGGCATGCCACTGCGCAGCCGGCGCAGATCGGTTTTGAGAACACCCTGGCGGTGGACCTGCTGAAAAAGCGCAACGCCGGCATCGAGCAGTTCGTGCTCGAGGACGAGGGGCGCATGATCGGCAGCCGCGCGGTGCCGCTGGGCCTGTACCGGCGCATGCAGCAGGCGCCGCTGGTGTGGCTCGAAGACAGCCTGGAATGCCGCGTGCAACGAATCCTGCAGGACTATGTGATCGACCTGTGCGCCGAGTTCGTGCTGGCCCACGGGCCGGAGCAGGGCTTCGAACACTTTGCCGGGCGGCTGCGCGAGAGTCTGTCGGGCATTGTCCGGCGCCTGGGTGGCGAGCGTTACCAGCGCCTGGCGGCGGCGATGGACGCGGCGTTGCAGGTGCAGCGTGCGAGCGGCGCGGTGGAGCTGCACCGTGCGTGGATCGAGGGCCTGCTGAGCGAGTACTACGACCCGATGTACGCCTACCAGCGCGATGCCAAGGCGGCGCGCATCGAGTTCGCCGGCGATCGGGCCGCGGTGCTGGCCTACCTGCGCGAAAGGCGGCTGTAGGCACCTGTGCCGGTGCTGTGGGGGCGGTGCACGCCGGCCCTAGAGCACCAGCAGCGCAACCAGCCCGCTGAGCACCCCCACCAGCATCGTCAGCAGCGCAACCCACACCAGCACCCGCGTATCGAAGGAGGTGCGCAGCATCAGCAGTGACGGCAGGCTCACGCTGGGCAAGGTCATCAGCAATGCCACCGCCGGCGCGGTGCCCAGCCCCAGGGCCATCAGCGTCTGCACGATCGGGATTTCCGCCGCCGTCGGGATCACGAACAGCGTGCCGACCACCGCCAGCGGTACCAGCCACACCAGCCCTGAACCCATGCCGCCCTCGACATGCGGAAACAGCCACACCCGCGCCGCGCCCAGTACCAGCACGGCCAGCACATAGATCGGGATGGTGGTCCAGAACAGCTGCCACAGGGTTTTCATCCAGCGTGCCAGCAGGCTGCCGGGCACCGGGGTACTGGCCACATTGGCCGCGTCCACCGCGGGTTCGGGCAGTACGTCCGGGCGCGAGATGCGCTGGGCGAACAGCGACACCCCCACCACCAGCACCACACCCGCCACCAGGCGCAGGGCACTGAACTCCCAGCCCAGCACGAAGCCCATGAACACCAGCGTGGCCGGGTTGAGCACCGGGTTGGCGATCCAGAACGCCAGCGCCGCGCCTACCGACACATTCTGCCGACGCAGCCCGGCAGCCACCGGTGCCGCGCAGCAACTGCACATCATGCCCGGCAGGGCGAACAGGCCGCCACGCAGGGTCGAGCCCAGCCCGGCCTTGCCGAACAGGCGCAGCAGCCAGTCGCGCGGTATCAGCACCTGAACCAGCGAGCCGAGGATCACCGCCAGCAGCGCCGCCTTCCAGATGGCCAGGAAGTACACCTGGGCATACGCCAGCGCTGCCGTCAGCGGTGCGTACTGGTGATCGTCCAGGATCGAGGCGCCGATGCTGTGGCTGTCAGCGGCAACAAACGACTTGGCGTAGTAGGGCGACCATTTCACGTAGTACAGGCCGATGGCGGCCACCAGCAGGAACGCCAGCGGTTTGCACCACTGCGTCCAGCCACGGGGGGCGGAAGTAGACAGGCCAGGCATGGTGCAACTCCAGGCAAGGGGGCGTTCAGGCAAGAATAGCCGCTGCGTCGGTGGCGCTCAGCGCGAATAGCCGGTCATTTCCAGGTAGCCACGCCCGGCCGTGCTGCCCTGTACCTTCACCGGGCCTTCCCAGTAGGGAAAGCGGGTGCCCATCCAGGCCTGCGGCACCAGGGCGTCGACCTCGATGTCCAGCTGCCGGTCGGGCACCTGCACCCGCCAGCGCGTGGGCACTTGCGGGCCGTCGACCAGTTGGGTGCGGGCCAGCGGCTCAAGCACGATCTGCGCACCGTTGAGCGCGGTGCTGCTGCCGTCGGCGGCAATCCAGGTGCCTGCCCGGTACGGTTGTGCATCGGCCTGACGTACCTGGAAGAGCATCAGCCGCGTGCCGTTGTCCAGGTGCAGCGAAAACCAGTCCCAACCATGCTGGTCGGGGGCCAGCGGCTGGCTGCTCCATTCGCGGTCGAGCCAGGCGTTGCCGGTCACCTCGACGCGCCGGCCCTCGTGCTGTACTTCACCGCGCACTGTATAGAACGGCTGGCTGTAGTAATACGACGCCTGGCCCTGGCCGGACTTCTCGCTGTAGCCCTGATCGCCCTGCAGCACCAGGGGCTGCTGGCTGCTCAGTTGCAGGTCGTAGCTGAAGCCGTTGCCGCCTGCGCGCATCTGCAACTGCTCGATGCCTTGGCCGCCCACCGCCTGCAGCGACCAGTCGTCGATCCAGGCCTTGAACGGTTGCGCCTGCACGTCCGCCTGGCCGACACCGCCACGCGCCAGCGTTTCACTGAACTGATGGCCAAACGGCCCGCTCAACGCCGCGTGCCCCAGCCATACGGCGGGGCTGGCCCAGCCCGGCTGTTCGGCGCCGGGGCGCAGCGCCGAACGGAACAGCGTCCATTGCGCACCCCAGTCGCGGCCCTGTGCATCGCGCAGGTTGGCGGTCACGTACCACCATTCGATGCGATACCCCGCATGGGCGCCGTGGTCACGCGGGAACTGCAACGGTTGGCCGCGCACCACCGGGGCAAAGGCTGCGGCGTCCTGGCCCAGGCCGGCAAAACCGGCGGGTGGCGGTGGCGAGGGGTCGCAGGCGCCCAGCAGCAGGCACAGCAGCAGGACGCCCCAGTGTCTAGGTTCCATCGGCATAGTGCCTCAGCAGTTCGGCGGGCTGGCGGCGGGCCAGTTGCCACAGGGGGCCGGCGGCGGCGAGCAGGGCGGTGAACAGGCCCAGCAGCGCCAGTTGCAGCAGCTGGCCAGGGAACACCTGCAACGGCAGGCGCCAGCCGAACGCCTGCACGTTGACCACCGCCACCAGGCACCAGGCCAGCAGCAGGCCCAGGGGAATTGCCAGCAGCACGGTCAGGCTGGCCAGCAGCAGCGTCTGCCCCAGCGACAGCCAGGCCAGGTGCTGGCGCCTGACGCCCAGTGCCCATAGCGGCGCCAACTGGCCGAGCCGGCTCTGGCCCAGGGTCAAAAGGCTGATCAACAGGGCCACGCCGGCCACGCCCAGGGTCAGGCTGTTGAGTGCGGCGGTGGCGGCGAAGGTGCGCTCGAACACCTCCACCGACCAGCGCCTGAGGGTGCGCTGGTCCACCAGCCGGGTGCCGTCCAGCGCATAGCGTTGCTGCAGCGCGGCCTTGAGCGTCGCCACCTGCTCGCCCGCCACGCGCAGGTTGAGGGTGTTGAGCGTGGCCTCGGGCCAGGTGCGCCGCAGCCAGTCGGCGTTCACCAGCACCTGCCCGCGCGGGTTGCCGTAGTCGGCGTATACGGCCACCACGTCAAGGGGTGCAGCGCCGGGCAAGCTCAGGCGATCGCCCAGGCCCAGCGCCAGGCGCCGTGCCAACTGTTCGCTGAGCATCGCCCCGGCGCCGCTGGCCAACTGGCGCCACGCTTCGCTGCGCTGTTCGAGCAACGGCCAGTGCTGCGCGTAGGCCGGGTGGTCGATCACCCCCTGCACCTGCACCGGGGCGCCGCCTACGCGCACTTCGGTGCGCCACTGCGCGAGCACGGCGCGCACCCCTGGCTGGGTGGGTAGCCAGGCCGCGATGGCCAGGCCCTGGGCGGTGTCATGCGGGGTCACGTAGAGCTCGGCCGACAGCCGTTGATCGAGCCAGCCCAGAAAGGTCTGGCGGAACCCGGACGTCATGCTGCCCACCCCGACGCTGGCGGCCAGCGCCAGCAGCAACGCCATCAGCGCCAGTGCCAGGGCCGGCAGTTGCTGGCGGCTGTCGGCCACGAACCACTGCGCCAGCGGCCGGTGGCACAGCCGCTGCAACAGCGCCAGGGCGCCATCGAGCAGCAGCGGTAGCATCAGCGCGGCGCCCAGCAGCAAGGCGGCCAGCAGGGTGAAGGCCGCCGGCAGGCTCGCGCCCCAGCGCCAGCACCCCAGGGCCACGGCCAGCAGCAGTAGCGCCAGCAGTGCCTGGCGCCGCAGCCAGCGCACCTGCGCCTGGCGCCAGGCCTGGGGCTGTGCCAGCGCCAGCAGCGGCAGGCGCGCGGCGCGCAGCAGGCTGCCGGCACCGGCCAGTGCTGCCCCGAGCAGGCTGATGGCCAGCCCGCTCAGCCACCAGTGCAGCGGCAGGCTCAGGTGCCCGGCCACCTGGGCGCCATACAGGCCGCGCAGGCTGGCGGCCACGTCACCCAGCAGCAGGCTGGCCAGCAGGTAACCGCAGGCCACCCCGGCCAGCCCGGCCAGCAGCGCGAACAGCCCCAGTTCGATGGCCAGGGCAGTCACCAGCGCACGCACACTCACGCCGCAGGCACGCAGGGTGCGCAACAGGCTGCGGCGCTGCTCCAGGGCCAGGCCGATGGCCGCATGCACGATGAACAGCCCCACCAGGAAGGCCAGCAGGCCCAGCGCAGTGAGGTTGAGGTGAAAGCTTTCGGTCAGCCGTTGCAGGTCGTCGGTGTCGCTGGCGGCCTGCACCACCAGTAGCTCGTTCAGGCCCTCGGGCAGCGCGGGCGGGGTGTAGCCGGCGGGTATCAGCAGTCGCGAGAGCTGTTGCGGTGCCTGCAGCAGGCGTTGGGCCTGGCCGATGTCGACCACCATTACCCCCGGGGCCAGCTGCGCCTGTACCTGCAACGGCGGCAGACGCTGGCCGTCGCCGCTCAGCGGTTCGGCACCGGGCGCCAGGCCAAGGCGCTGCAGGGTGTCGGGTGCGATCCATGCCTGGCCCGGGGGGCCGATGAAGGCGGCGGGGTCGATGCGTTGGGCGGCCTGGCCGGCGATGGCGCTGCCGGGTGGCAGGCTCAGCGGCTCGATGCCCAGCAGCTTCACGCTGACCGGTTCGGCGCCGGCAAAGCGCAGGCGGCCTTCGAGCACCGGCGACACCGGCCAGCCGGCCCGGCGCAGTTGAATGTAGGCGTGCTGGTCGAAGCGTTCGCCGTGGCGCGGGCTCACCTGCGCCTGCGCTGCGCCGGTCAGCAGCGCGTTGGCCCGCGCGTAGTCGGCGCGGGCCTGCTGGTTGAGCGCCTGGACCCCGGCCCACAGGGTGGTGGCCAGCCACAGCCCGGTGAGGATGCTGGCGCATTGCAGGGGGTGGCGCCGCCAGTGGCTGAGCAGCGCCTGCAGGCACAGGCCGATCATGCGCGTACCCGGCCCAGGTGCAGGGTCAGGCGCTGGTGCAGGCGGGTGGCCAGGTGGGCGCTGTGGGTGACCATCAGCAGGCTGCTGTTGCTTGCCCCGACCAGCTCCAGCAGCAGGTCGAGCACGTTTTCGCTGCTGGCTTCGTCGAGGCTGCCGGTGGGTTCGTCGGCCAGCACCAGCGCGGGGCGCGAGGCCAGTGCGCGGCCGATTGCCAGGCGTTGCTGCTGCCCGCCGGAGAGTTGCTCGGGGTAGCGTTGCAGCAGCGGCGCCAGGCCCAGGCGCTCGGCCAGGTGGGTGACCCAGGCCGGGTCATGGCGGCCGGCCAGGCGCGCCTGGAAGGCCAGGTTGGCGGCCACGTCCAGGCTGCTGATCAGGTTGTATTGCTGGAACACCAGGCCGATGCCTTGTCGGCGCCAGTGGGCGAGCCCGGCTTCGGTGCGGGTGTGTAGCGGTTGGCCGTCGAACAGAATGCGCCCGCTGTCGGGGCGTTCGAGGCCGGCTATCAGGTGCAGCAGCGTGCTCTTGCCGCTGCCGGACTCGCCCATCAGCGCCAGGCTGGTGGCGGCGGGCAGGTGCAGATCGACACCGCGCAGCACCGGCAGGGTGCCTTGGGCGGTGGTGAAGGTCTTGTGCAGGTTTTCGACGATGAGCATGGGTGAAGGGTAGGCCAGGTTGGGGCAGGTGGGTACATCGGGTTGTGCCATGGCGATTCTGCGGGCCAGGGTGGTTTTAAAAATGCAGGAGCCGGCCTTGCCGGCTCCCACATTGGTTGCAACGCACCCTGGCCTGCAGGATCGCAGTTGTCAGCCCTGGTGGCTCGACACCCGATTGCCGCGTCGCCTCTACTTGCGCGCCTCCAGTATCAGGTTGAACGGCGTCTCGCACGCCCGGCGCATGTGGCTGAACCCCGCCTCTTCAAGCACACCCCGAATGCGCGCCTCACCCGCCTGCGCGCCTAGACCCAAACCCACCTCCTGCGACAGTGAATTGGGCGTGCACAGAAACGTCGATACCGCATAGAACAAACGCCCCACCGGGTTGAGGTTGTCGTCCAGCCGATCATTCGAAAACGGCTCCACCAGCAACAGCGTGCCCCCCGGCTTGAGTGCCTGCCAGGCATGCCGGGCCGCACCCACCGGGTCGCCCAGGTCATGCAGGCAGTCGAAGAAGCACACCAGGTCATAATCGCGGCCAGGGTAGTCCTTGGCGCTGGCCTGGGTGAAGCGCACCCGTTCGGTCAGGCCGCTGTCCCTGGCCCGTTGACCGGCAGTGGCCACCGAGGGCGCGTGGTAGTCGATGCCGTCGAAATGCGAAGCCGCAAAGGCCTCGGCCATGAGCAGCGTCGAGGTGCCAAGACCACACCCGATGTCTGCCACCCGGGCCCCGGCGTGCAACTTGTCCACCACACCCTCCAGTGCCGGCAGCCAGCTGCCGACCAGATGGTTGCGGTAGCCAGGCCGGAACAGGCGCTCGACGCCACCGAACATGCACGCATGATGGTCGCCCCATGCCAGGCCACCGTCGCCGCGCATCGCCGCCACCAGCTTGTCCTTGTCGAGCACCATCGAGGCGATGGCCTGGGTGCCGCCAGCAATGTAGGTGGCGGAGTCCTCATGGGCCAGGGCCTGGGCCTGCTGCTCGTCAAGGCTGAAATGTTCGTCGTTGTGCTGCATGTAGCCAGAGGCGGCATGGGCGTTGAGCCATTCGCGAAGCAGGCGGGCATTGCAGCCAGTGCGTGTGGCCAGGGTCTGGGCGGTCACCGGCTGGCCGTCGGCCATGGCCCGGTACAGGCCCAGTTCTTCGCCGAGCATGATGTTGGGCAACATCGCGGCAGCGCCGAGGTCGTTGATAAGGGTATGGATGAAAGGGGTCGATGCAGGTTTGCTCATTGCCACCACTCCATTAGTTGGCATCCTTGAACGCGCAGATAACGTCGCCTATCTGCAGCCATCTGTCCTTGATGGGCAGCCTTTGACTCTAGTTCAGGGGGGCAGCAGGTCAAGTGCGAAGGGTATTTCGCCAGCAGGGGCGGTCAGCCGCGCCGCCCGTAGTAGTTCAGCATTGGTTGCGTGCTCAGGCCATGCACCACGATGCTCAACGCCACCACCGACAGCGTGATGTTCAGGCACTGCGCCGAAAGCGTGCCGCCCAGGCCGTGGCTCAGGGCGTAGAACAGGTAGAACAGGCTGCCGATGCCACGAATGCCGAACCAGCCGACCATCAGCCGCTGGCGCAAGTCGAGCAGGCTGCCCCAAGGCATCAGCAACACGCTCAACGGGCGCACCACGCAGAACAACGCCAGGCCAAAGCCCAGTGCGCGCCAGTCCCAGTGGCTGGCCAGCGCCACGCCGAGCACGGTTACCAGGAACACTTCCATCACCCGCTCCACCAGGCTGCCGAAGGCAAGCATGTCGCCCATCATCACCCCGGCCGCCACCTGGGTGTCTTCGAGGTTGTCCAGGTCGCCATGCACCGCATTCTCCGGCGCGGCTTCCAGGTGCCCGGCCACCGGTTGCGCCAGGTGCTCGGACGGGGTCTGCGAACCGCCGGTGAAGCTCACCTCGGCCTGGCGCAGCCCCAGCCCGGCGGCAAACACCGCCAGAAACCCATAGGCGTGCAGGGTGTCGGCCACCACATACGCCAGTGCAATCAGCGCCAATGCCAGGTAGTCGTTGGGGGTGAGCGTGCTGTCGGCATGGCTGATGCGCAGGGTCAGGGTCAGGCGCCCCAGCAACTTGCCCATCCAGTAGCCCACCAGCAACCCCACCGGCATCGCCCACAGCAGGTCCCGCCACAACCAGGTGAACAGCGCCGAGCCGTCGACGGCCTGGCCCTGCACCAGCAGCAAGCCCAGCAGCACGAAGGGAAAGGCCACGCCGTCGTTGAGCCCGGCCTCGCCTGACAAGCCGAAGCGCAGCGGGTCGTGGTCCTGCGCATCGTTGACCTGCACCAGCGCTGCCAGCACCGGGTCGGTGGGCGCAAGGATGGCGCCGATCAGCAGGGCCGGCGCCCACGCCATGTCACCCAGGTAGTGCAGCACCACGCTGAAGCCACCGATGCTCAGCAGCATCACCGGGCCGGCCAGGCCGAATGCCACCCGCCAGACACGGCTGCGCAGCGGCAGGCGCAGCTTCAGGCCACTGATGAACAGCGAGAACAGCAACGCGACTTCGGTCAGGTGCTTGAGCCAGCCGGCGGCGTGGTCCAGGTCCAGGTGCAACAGGCCCAGCCCCAGCGGGCCGATGCCGATGCCCAGCAGCAGGCACACGGCGGAGGTGGTCACCGGCATCCAGCGCAGGTACGACGAGGTCAGGGCCAGGATCAGCAACACGGCGCCGAACACGGCGATCCACAGGGTAAAACTCATCGAAGGCACCGTCGCATGGGGTCGGGCCAGCGCTGGCCCCTGAGCATTCGAGGGGCGCGGTGCGGCAGAGGTTCACTGCACGCAGCATCAGGGCGCCGGGCTGTCGACCTGCTGCAGGCTGAAGGTGCCGGTGAACGGGTTGCCCTGCAGCCTGTAGCACTGGCTGTGGTTCTTGCGCAGCCATGCAGTGCCCGCGTCGACCGGGCCGCAGTTGGAGGCGGGCATGGCATCGACGATCAGGGCGTACTCCAGGCCCTCGTCCAGCTGCTGCAGGGCAAACCCCGCACAACAGACCAGGGCCGCGGCAAAGAAGGGTTCGAACGTCGGCACTTTTTGCGCCGGGGCCGGGGCGGCGCCGGGGCGTAGTCTGCCAGCCGCCCTGCGCAGCCACTGGGGCAACAGCAGGTAGACCCCCAGCAGCATCAGCGAGAACGGGATGGAATAGAGCGCCCCATACACCACCGCCGCGTTGTCCAGGTAGTCCACCTCGATGCCAAAGCGCGCATTGAGCATCCGTTGCGCAGACAGCTTGCACAGGTACACCACGACCACGCTGTACAGCAACGACCCTGGCCAGTAGCTGAGAAAGGCGAAGAGGCGCGACAGGTTCAGCAGCGCATAGATGCCGCCGGCCGCCAGCCCGCCGACCAGTATCAGGTTCGCGCCGAGGCTCGGCGGCAGGCGCGCGAAGCCCCACAGCCCGGCCAGCAGCAACAGCAGCTTGAGGGTGTCGCGTACCGGTTTGCTCACGGTCAGTGGCTACCTTCGTTCAAGGCGCCGAGGATCTGGTAGGCCAGCTTCACCCGCGCCTCGTTGGGGTAGTTCTTGTTGGCCAGGATCACGATGCCGATCCGCTGCGAGGGCACGAACGCCACGTAGCTGCCAAAGCCGTTGGTAGAGCCGGTCTTGTTGATCCACACCGCCTGCTGCGGGGCCAGCGGGGGTTGCAGCGGCGTGACGTCGAGGGTTTCAAGGGCCATGCGGCTGGCATTGCCGTCGAGCAGGGTCTGCAATGCGACCGGGTAGGGGTACTGCTCCCAGATCAGGTCCTGGGTCATGGGGCCCACCTGGTAGTAGCCGGTATGGGTGGCGGCAATGGCCTGCTTGAGGGGCGTATCGAGTTTCTCCAGGCCCATGTTCGCCTCGACAAAGCGCAGCATGTCGTCACTGCTGGACTTCACCCCGTAGGCTTCGTCGGCCAGCACCGCAGGGCTCAGCCGGGCGGGGACGTTGTCGCGGGTATAGCCCTGGGCGTACATACGCTGCCAGTTGGCAGGTACCTGCAGATGGGTGTTGTTCAGGCCCAGCGCCGGAAACAGCAGGTCCTGCAGGGCGGACCGGTAGCTCATGTCCAGTTGGCGGGCGCTGATCACCCCGAGCAGGCCGATGCTCGGGTTGGCATAGGTACGCCGGGTGCCTGCCGGGTAGCTCGGGGTCCAGTGCTTGAAGTAGCGCATCAGTTGCCCGTTGTCGTGCACGCTGTCTGGCAACTGCAGCGGGAAGCCGCCGGCGGTGTGGGTCGCCAGGTTCAGCAGGCTGGTGTTTTCCAGGGCACGGCCGCGCAGTTCGGGCAGGTAGCTGGCCGGGCTGTCGGTCAGCTTCAGCTTGCCGGTGGCCTGTGCATAGGCCGCCAGGGTGACGTTGAAGGTCTTGCTGATCGAGCCCAGTTCGAACAGGGTGTCGCGGTCGACGGCCTGGCCGCTGTCGCGCGAGGCCACACCGAAGTCGTAGTAGTGGTGCTGGCCATTGACTGTCAGGGCCACGGCCATGCCGGGTATCGCGTGCTCCTGCATCACGGCCTGGCTGGCGGCCTCTACCAGGTTGTCGAGGTTGTCAGGCACGGTGGCGGCCCAGGCGGCAGGGCTGGCCAGCAGCAGGCCGCTCAGCAGGTGGTGCGGTTTGAACAGGTTCACGTAATGGGTTTCCGGTGGGTCTGGAGGAATTCGCCCGGTGACAGGCCGAACTGTTTGCCAAAGGCGGCGATAAAGGCCGACAGCGATTCGTAGCCGCAGGCCAGGGCCACGTCGGTGACGCGCTCGCCGCGGCTGAGTGCTGGCAGCGCACTGAGCAGGCGCATGCGCTGGCGCCAGGTGCGAAAGGTCATGCCGGTGTCACGCAGAAACAACCGGCTCAGGGTCTTTTCCGAAACGCCGTACTTCAGGCTCCAGGCTGCAAGCCCGGTGCTGTCCTCGGGGTGTGCCTGCAGGCGCCGGCACAGTGCACGCAGGCGGGTGTCCTGGGGCAGCGGCAGAATCAGGTCTTCCTGGGGGGCGCTGGCCAGCTGGTCGAGCAGCACGGCGACCAGGCGCCCGTCTGCGCCCTCGGTATCGTAGGCCACCGGCAGGCCGCTGAAGGTGCGGATCAGCTCGCGCAGCAAGGCATTCACGCCAATCACCCGGCACTGGGTGCCCGGCCACACGCTGTGCTCGATGTACAGGCTGCGGATGCAGGTGTCGTCGGCGCAGCTGACCTGGTGGGGGGTATGCGCCGGGATCCACACCGCGCGCTGCGGCGGCACCACGTAGCGTCCGGCGCCGGTGTGCACATGCAGCACGCCCTGGGCCGCATACGACAGTTGCCCCCAGGCATGCTTGTGGCGAAAGCCCAGGGCGATGTTGGCCAGCGACTGCGCCTGCCCGTACAGCGGGCGCGGCAGTACCTTGAGCTCGCTCAGGGGCGGGATGCGCGGGGCGTGGGGTTGTCCTTTGGGCGACACTCTTGGGGTTCTGTCGTTAGTCGGAAAAGAAAAGAAACCTTACCGTCTGCGCCATCCCAATAACAAGACAGGACGTGACATGAAACACCTGCGGTTGCTGTTCGACAATTTCACCCTGGCCCTGCTCGGCGTGATTGCACTGGCCACCTTGCTGCCCTGCGAGGGCCAGGGCGCGGTGGTGTTTGGCTGGCTGACCAACCTGGCCATCGGGCTGCTGTTCTTTCTGCACGGCGCCAAGCTGTCGCGCGAGGCGGTGGCGGCCGGGGCAGGGCACTGGCGCCTGCACCTGCTGGTTTTTGGCTGCACCTTCGTGATGTTTCCGCTGCTGGGCATGCTGTTCAAGCCGCTGTTCCTGCCGCTGGTGGGCGACGAGCTGTACCTGGGCGTGCTGTACCTGTGCGCGTTGCCGGCCACCGTGCAGTCGGCGATTGCCTTCACCTCGCTGGCGCGGGGCAACATCCCGGCGGCGATCTGCAGCGCGGCGGCCTCCAGCCTGCTGGGCATCGTGCTGACGCCGCTGCTGGTGATGGTGCTGATGGGCGTGCAGGGCGATACCGGGTCCAACCTCGATGCGGTGTTGAAGATCGTGCTGCAACTGCTGGTGCCGTTCGTGGCCGGGCAACTGGCGCGGCGCTGGATCGGCGCCTGGGTGGCGCGCAATGCACGCTGGCTGAAGACCGTCGACCAGGGCTCGATCCTGCTGGTGGTGTACACCGCGTTCAGCGACGCGGTGATCAGCGGGTTGTGGCAGTCGGTGCCGCTGGTGCGGCTGCTGGGGCTGGCGCTGGTGTGCTGCGTGTTGCTGGCGGTGGTGCTGTGGTGCACGCAGTTGCTGGGCAAGCGGCTGGGGTTCAACGTGGAAGACCGCATCACCATCCTGTTTGCCGGCTCCAAGAAGAGCATGGCCACCGGTGTGCCGATGGCCCAGGTGCTGTTTGCCGGGGGGGCGATTGGCGCGATGATTTTGCCGCTGATGCTGTTCCACCAGATCCAGCTGATGGTGTGTGCGGTGCTGGCGCAGCGCTATGCGGCGCGGGAGGAGGTGAGCGCCTGATTCAGGTGCTGTGGTGACCACTTCGCCGGCCACGCCCCCGCCCCCCGGCGCCCCGCCTTGCCCGCCCGCCGCCCGCCCCCACCCCCC
>NZ_JASCPN010000062.1:0-32275 GCF_029960155.1 Pseudomonas sp. PS01300
GGTCAAGCCCGCTCCCACCGATACGCCGTTGGCCTCCAAGCCAGCGCTGTACCTGTGGGAGCGGGCTTGACCCGCGATGAGGCCCTCAGCCCTGTGGGGGCTGCGCCCCCGGTGCCAGCATCAGTTGCATGAAGGTCAGATCCAGCCACTTGCCGAACTTCACCCCCACCTGCGGCATCTGTCCGTTCAGGGTGAAGCCCAGCCGCTCGTGCAGGCGGATCGACGCCGTATTGCCGCTCTCGATCGCCGCCACCATCACATGCTTGCCACAGCTCCTGGCACGCTCGATCAGCGCCTGCATCAGCAACGGCCCCAGGCCCTGGCCGCGCTGGTCGCTGCGGATGTACACCGAATGCTCCACGGTGTGGCGAAACCCCTCGAACGGGCGCCAGTCGCCGAACGAGGCATAGCCCAGCACGTCCCCTGCCTCATTCACCGCCACCAGAATCGGAAAACCCTGCGCCTGGCGCGCCGCGAACCACGCCTGGCGATTGCCCAGGTCGACCGTCTGCTCGTTCCAGATCGCCAGGGTGTTGAGCACCGCATCGTTGTAGATATCACGGATGGCCGGCAGGTCGGCGTGCACGGCGTCGCGGATGTGATTCATGACAGGCTCTCGAAACGGGACAGGCGCACAGATTAAATCGTAACCAGGCCGCGTACACCTTCGGCCTCCATGTTTTCCCCGCGGCCCTGCTGCACGATCTCGCCGCGGGACATCACCAGGTACTGGTCGGCCAGCTCGGCGGCAAAGTCGTAGAACTGCTCCACCAGCAGAATCGCCATGTCGCCACGCGCGGCCAGTTGGCGGATCACCGCACCGATCTCCTTGATCACCGATGGCTGGATGCCTTCAGTGGGCTCGTCGAGGATCAGCAGGCGCGGGCGGCTGGCCAGGGCGCGGCCGATGGCCAGTTGCTGTTGCTGGCCACCGGACAGGTCGCCGCCGCGGCGGTGTTTCATCTGCAGCAGTACCGGGAACAGTTCGTAGATGAAGGCCGGCACCTCCCGCGCCTGGCTGGCGCCGAAGCGTGACAGGCCCATCAGCAGGTTTTCCTCCACCGTCAGGCGCGGGAAGATCTCGCGGCCCTGGGGCACGTAGGCGATTCCGGCGTGCACGCGCTGGTGCGGCTTGAGCGTGGTGATGGCCTGGCCCTCCCAGTGCACGCTGCCTTCGCGGGCGGGCAGCAGGCCCATCAGGCAGCGCAGCAGAGTGGTCTTGCCCACGCCGTTGCGGCCCAGCAGGCAGGTGACCTCTCCGACCTTGGCCTGGAACGACAGGCCGCGCAGGATGTGGCTGCCGCCGTAGTACTGGTGCAGGGTGTCGATTTTCAGCATGTGCCTTGTCCTTTTTTGTCTGTACCGGCCTCTTCGCCGGCAAGGCCGGCGCCTACCAGAGCCGCGGTGTCTCTGTAGGAGCCGGCGTTGCCGGCGAAGCTTTTCAGCGCCCCAGATAAACCTCGATCACCCGATCATCGGCCTGCACCTGTTCCAGCGAACCCTCTGCCAGCACGCTGCCCTGGTGCAGCACCGTCACATGGTCGGCAATGCTGCCGACAAACCCCATGTCATGCTCCACCACCATCAGCGAATGCCGGCCGGCCAGGCTTTTGAACAGCTCGGCGGTGAATTCGGTCTCGGCGTCGGTCATGCCCGCCACCGGTTCGTCCAGCAGCAGCAACTGCGGGTCCTGCATCAGCAGCATGCCGATCTCCAGAAACTGCTTCTGCCCATGGGACAGCAACCCCGCCGGGCGCTGCGCCGACCCTGTCAGGCGAATGGTCTGCAGCACCTGGTCGATACGGTCGCGCTGTTCGCCGCCGAGTCTCGCGCACAGGCTGGCCCACACCGACTTGTCGGCCTTCTGCGCCAGTTCCAGGTTTTCGTACACGCTCAAGGCCTCGAACACCGTCGGCTTCTGGAACTTGCGCCCGATGCCGGCCTGGGCGATCTGCACCTCGCTCATGCGCGTCAGGTCCAGGGTTTCGCCGAACCAGGCCTTGCCGGTGGTGGGGCGGGTCTTGCCGGTGATCACGTCCATCAGCGTGGTCTTGCCCGCCCCGTTGGGCCCGATGATGCAGCGCAACTCGCCCACGCCGATGTACAGGTTCAGCGCATTCAGCGCCTTGAAGCCGTCGAAGCTCACGCTGATGTCCTCCAGCGTCAGCACCGTGCCGTGGCGCACGTCCAGCCCCGGCTGGCGTGCCTGGCCCAGGCCGATGGCATCGCGACCGCTGCCGGCGTCGATGATCGGTTCGAGCATGAACTCGGGGTGTACGGCAGGCAGCGGTACGCTTCTCATTGTTCACCCCTTTTCTTCAGCAGGCCGACCACGCCCCTGGGCAGGTAGAGCGTTACCAGAATGAACAGCGCACCGAGAAAGAACAGCCAGAACTCGGGGAACGCCACGGTGAACCAGCTCTTCATGCCATTGACCACGCCGGCGCCCAGCAGCGGCCCGATCAGCGTGCCGCGCCCGCCCAGGGCTACCCACACGGCGGCCTCGATGGAGTTGGTGGGCGACATCTCGCTGGGGTTGATGATGCCCACCTGCGGCACGTACAGCGCACCCGCCAGGCCGCACAGCACGGCGCTCAGCACCCACACGAACAGCTTGAAGCCACGCGGGTCGTAGCCGCAGAACATCAGGCGGTTCTCGGCGTCGCGCAGCGCCGTGAGCACGCGCCCGAACTTGCTGCGCGCCAGGCGCCAGCCCAGGTACAGGCTGCCCGCCAGCAAGGCCACGGTGAGCAGGAACAGCACCGCGCGGGTGCCCTGGGCGGTGATCTCGAAACCCAGGATGCTGCGAAAGTTGGTGAAGCCGTTGTTGCCTCCAAAGCCGGTCTCGTTGCGAAAGAACAGCAGCATGCCGGCAAAGGTCAGGGCCTGGGTCATGATCGAGAAGTACACGCCCTTGATCCGCGAACGGAACGCGAAGTAGCCGAACACCAGCGCCAAAAGCCCCGGCGCCAGCACCACCAGGCACAGTGCCCAGGCAAAGTGCTGGGTGCCGGCCCAGTACCACGGCAGCTCGCTCCACGACAGAAAGGTCATGAACGCCGGCAGGCCGTCGCCGGCCGCTTCGCGCATCAGGTACATGCCCATGGCGTAGCCGCCCAGGGCGAAGAACAGGCCATGGCCCAGCGACAGCAACCCGGCGTAGCCCCACACCAGGTCCAGCGCCAGGGCAACGATGGCGTAGCACAGGATCTTGCCCACCAGGGTCAGGGTGTAGGCCGACACCTGCAGGCTGTGGCCGGCTGGCAGCAACGACAGCAGTGGCAGGGCGATCAGCACCAGCAGCACCAGGGCGCCGACGGCCAGGGTCAGGCGCGGGCCGGCCTTTTGTGTAGCAGTGACAAGCAGTGGCTGGTTCATCAGTCGATTACCCGTCCCTTGAGGGCGAACAGGCCTTGCGGACGCTTCTGGATGAACAGAATGATCAGCGCAAGGATGAGGATCTTGCCGAGCACCGCACCGATCTGCGGCTCCAGCAACTTGTTGGCTATGCCCAGGCCGAACGCGGCCCACAGGCTGCCGGCCAGTTGCCCGACGCCACCGAGCACCACCACCAGGAACGAGTCGATGATGTAGCTCTGGCCCAGGTCCGGGCCGACGTTGCCGATCTGGCTCAGGGCCACGCCGCCAAGGCCGGCGATACCCGAACCCAGGCCGAAGGCGAGCATGTCCACGCGCCCGGTGGGCACGCCGCAGCAGGCGGCCATGTTGCGGTTCTGGGTGACGGCGCGCACGTTCAGGCCCAGGCGGGTGCGGTTGAGCAGCAGCCAGGTGAGCAGCACCACGCACAGGGCGAAACCGATGATCACCAGGCGGCTGTAGGGCAGCACCAGGTTGGGCAGTACCTGCAGGCCGCCGGAGAGCCAGGCCGGGTTGGCCACCTCGACGTTCTGCGCGCCGAACAGCAGGCGGATGGCCTGGATCAGGATCAGGCTGATGCCCCAGGTGGCCAGCAGGGTTTCCAGCGGGCGCCCGTACAGGTGGCGGATCACCGTGCGTTCGAGCAGCATGCCGACCCCGGCACTCACACCGAAGGCCACCGGCAGTGCCAGCAGCGGGTAGAAGTCCAGCGCGCCGGGGGCGTAGCGCTGCACCAGCACTTGCACCACGTAGGTGCTGTAGGCGCCGAGCATCAGCATTTCGCCGTGGGCCATGTTGATCACCCCCAGCAGGCCGAAGGTGATCGCCAGGCCCAGGGCTGCCAGCAGCAGGATCGAACCCAGCGACAGCCCGCTGAAGGCCTGGCCGAGCAGCTCGCCGATCAGCAGCTTGCGCTTGACCTGGGCCAGGCTGGTTTCGGCGGCGGTGCGCACCGTGGGGTCGGTTTCCACACTGGGGTCGAGCAGGCTTTCGAGGCGGGTGCGGGCCATCGGGTCGCCAGTTTCGCCCAGCAGGCGCACGGCGGCCAGGCGTACGGCGGGGTCTGTCGCGACCAGTTGCAGGTTGGCCAGGGCCAGGCCCAGGGCTGCGTGCACGGCGGCGTCGGGCTCGCTGGCAAAGCGCCGGTCGAGGAAGGCGACCTGAGCGGGCTGCGCGCTTTTCTGCAGTTGCTGGGCGGCGGCCAGGCGGACCCTGGCGTCATCGCTGAGCAGTCGATGGCTGGCCAGGGCGTTTTCCACCAGGCCGCGCAGGCGGTTGTTCAGGCGCAGCTTGCGGCTGTCGTCCGGGCCCAGGCGGCCTTGCTGCAGGGAACTCAGCAGTTCGAGGCGCGCGGGGTCGGGTTGCGCCGCCCAGCCCTGCAGCAGGCTGGCCTGTTCGTTGGGCTTGGCGGCGATGAAGTAGTCGGCGTCGCCAGCGGCCCGGGCTGCCAGAGGCAGCAGCAGGAGCAGGGCGAGCAACAGCGAGTGGAGTGCCTTGGGCATGGCGGCTTCCTCGAAAGGTTAGGTGACTGTCAGGGCCTCTTCGCGGGTCAAGCCCGCTCCTACAGAGTTCGGTGATCCCTGTGGGAGCGGGCTTGACCCGCGATGGGCCGCACGGCGGCCCCCTGCCTCAGTTGCCTTTCACGGCATAATCCGGCCGCTTGTCGTTGCCCGGAATGAACGGGCTCCACGGCTGCGCGCGCAGCGGCTGCTCGGTCTGCCACACCACGCTGAACTGCCCGTCATCCTGGATCTCGCCGATCATCACCGGCTTGTGCAGGTGGTGGTTGGTCTTGTCCATGGTCAGGGTGAAGCCCGACGGCGCCTTGAACGTCTGCCCCGCCAGCGCCTCGCGCACCTTGTCCACATCGGTGCTCTTGGCCTTTTCCACCGCCTGGGCCCACATATGGATGCCCACATAGGTGGCCTCCATCGGGTCGTTGGTCACTGCCTTGTCGGCGCCCGGCAGGTTCTTCGCCTTGGCATAGGCCTTCCAGTCGGCCACGAATTGCGTGTTGACCGGGTTGTCCACCGACTCGAAGTAGTTCCACGCCGCCAGGTGCCCCACCAGCGGCTTGGTATCGATGCCGCGAAGCTCCTCTTCACCCACCGAGAACGCCACCACCGGCACGTCGGTGGCCTTCAGGCCCTGGTTGGCCAGTTCCTTGTAGAACGGCACGTTGGAGTCGCCGTTGACGGTGGAGATCACCGCCGTCTTGCCCCCGGCCGAGAACTTCTTGATGTTGGCCACGATGGTCTGGTAATCGCTGTGGCCGAACGGGGTGTACACCTCCTCGATGTCCTTGTCGGCCACGCCCTTGCTGTGCAGGAACGCGCGCAGAATCTTGTTGGTGGTGCGTGGGTACACGTAGTCGGTGCCCAGCAGGAAGAAGCGCTTGGCCGCGCCACCGTCCTCGCTCATCAGGTATTCCACCGCCGGTATCGCCTGCTGGTTGGGCGCTGCCCCGGTGTAGAACACGTTGGGCGACATCTCTTCACCTTCGTACTGCACCGGGTAGAACAGCAGCCCGTTGAGTTCCTCGAACACCGGCAGCACCGACTTGCGCGACACCGAGGTCCAGCAGCCGAACACCACCGCGACCTTGTCCTGGGTCAGCAACTGGCGGCTCTTCTCGGCGAACAGCGGCCAGTTGGAGGCCGGGTCGACCACCACCGGCTCCAGCAGCTTGCCGTTGACCCCGCCCTTGGCGTTGATCTGCTCGATGGTCATCAGGGCCATGTCCTTGAGCGAGGTCTCGGAGATCGCCATGGTGCCCGACAGCGAATGCAGGATGCCGACCTTGATGGTCTCGGCGGCCTGGACCGTCCAGCTCAGGCCCATCGCGGCAATCGACGCGCTGAGGGTGAATGCCTTGATCAGACTGCGACGCTTCATAGTGCTCTCTCCATGGGATCGAATGGTTCTGCTGGGCAGACCGCGACTTTGTGCAGAGAGCTTTAGCAAGGGCTGTGCCGATGTCGTACACAGGCTTGCCAGCAGCGTGTTCACAAGGTGCAGGGCAGGGTGGGTGCACCGGGATGGCGCTTGCCGTGGTGCAGTACGCGCAAGACTGCACAGCAATAGTTCACGGCGATGCCTTATGCTTGCGCCCTCACTTCAACTCGGCTCAAGGATTTTCGCCATGGAAGCGTCATCGCTGTACTTTCGCTGCAATATCACCCCGGCCCAGTACCAGGCCGCGATGACCTCACCTGCGGCGGGCGCTGGCGAGTTTGATGACTGGCAGCAATGGCTGGACGCCGCCGAGGTGCACGGGGTACCTGATCTTGACCAGAAGGCGCCTGAAAATGCGGTGGCGCTGGGCGATTTGCTTCAGGGCTGGGTCGACTGCATGTACGGCAGCCTGATGCAGTACGACGAGGCGTCGCAGGTCTGGCAGTTCGCGTTGGTGGAGTTCACCAACAATTACGGCGAGATGATCCAGCTGCTGGCCCCTCTGCGTCAGATGGCGAAGTACGCCAAGCCGGAGTCGGACAGCTTCCTGCTGGTCTATTCGTATATCTGGGGTGATGGCGACAATGCGTTCCTCACCCTGGGCCAGCAGCGCAGCCAGTTTGCCAGCGGCCCTTCGCCCGAACAGCGGGCCGAGGCCGATGGCGTGCTGGAAGGGCTTGCCCAAGCCCTCCAGCAGCAGGAGTACGACTACGACTGACGCGGCGTGGTAGCGGGCACCGGCACACGCGCCTGGCGCTTGCGGCGCACGGTCTGGTAGGTCACGGCCAGCAGCACGAACCACAGCGGCGTCACCAGCAGGGCCTGGCGGGTATCGCTCTCCAGGCACAGCAACACCAGGATGAAGGCGAAGAACGTCAGGCATACCCAGCACATGAAGCGCCCGCCCGGCATCTTGTACTTCGAGGCCTGGTGCAGCGGCGCACGCTCCTTGCGGTAGGTGAGGTACGACAGCAGGATCAGCGTCCACACGAACATGAACAGGATCGCCGACACCGTGGTCACCAGGGTGAAGGCCTCGATCAGGTCGGGGATCACGTACATCAGGGCCGCGCCCAGCAGCAGGCAGGTGCACGAGAAGTACAGGCCGTTGGCCGGCACCTTGCGGCTGGACAGGGTCTCGAAGCTTTTTGGCGCATCGCCCTGCTGGGCCAGGCCGAACAGCATGCGGCTGGTGGAAAACACCCCGCTGTTGGCCGAGGAGGCCGCCGAGGTCAGCACCACGAAGTTGATGATGCTCGCCGCCGCCGGCAGCCCGGCCAGCACGAACAGCTCGACGAACGGGCTCTTGCCCGGCACCACGTCGCGCCACGGGGTGACGGCCATGATCGCGATCAGCGCCAGCACGTAGAACATGATGATGCGGATCGGGATCGAGTTGATCGCCCGCGGCAGGGTGCGCTCGGGGTTCTTCGCCTCGGCGGCGGTGGTGCCCACCAGTTCGATGCCGACGAAGGCGAACACGGCAATCTGGAAGCCCGCGAAAAAGCCCATCAGGCCATGGGGGAACATGCCCGCGTCATTCCACAGGTTGCTCAGCTGTGCACTGGTGCCGGTGGGTGATTGGAAGCCGACGAACACCATGTACAGGCCGGTGCACACCAGCGCCATGATCGCGATGATCTTGATCAGGGCGAACCAGAACTCGATTTCGCCGAACAGCTTCACCGTGATCAGGTTCAGCGACAGTAGCACGCCGACGCAGGCCAGGGCCGGCGCCCATTGCGGCAGGTCAGGGAACCAGAACTGCGAGTAGGCGGCGATTGCGATCACGTCGGCAATACCGGTGATGATCCAGCAGAACCAGTAGGTCCAGCCGGTGAAGTAGCCGGCCCAGGGGCCGAGCAGGTCGGCGGAGAAATCGATGAACGACTTGTAGTTGAGGTTCGACAGCAGCAGTTCGCCCATGGCACGCATGACGAAGAACAGCATGAAACCGATGATCATGTAGACGAAGATGATCGACGGGCCAGCCAGGCTGATGGTCTTGCCCGAGCCCATGAACAGGCCGGTGCCGATGGCCCCGCCAATCGCGATGAGCTGGATATGGCGGTTGGTGAGGTTGCGTTGCAGGTCGTGGGCCGGGGTGTCCGGCGGTTGCTGGTTGGTCATGGGTGGCGTTCCATTGAGGAGTCAGTCTTCTTGTGCGTGAAGCGCTCGCTAGGCTATCACGGGCTTTTGCCCTGGCGAGGTGGCAATACGTCTCAAGTTGGTACGTTCGCACCGCTTTGTTGATCGCGGTCAAGGCAGGATTTCCGGGCCAGGCAAGGGCTCAGCGCCAGGCAGCAGTTCAGCGCCGGCGCATCATGCCGATGAAGAACAGCCCGCCGATGGCCGCTGTGGCGATGCCGATGGGCAGGTCTTCAGGGGCGATCAGGGTGCGTGCGGCCACATCCACCCAGATCAGGAACAGGCTGCCCAGCAGCAGCGACACCGGCAGCAGCCGGCGGTGCTCGGCGCCCACCAGGCGCCGCGCAATGTGCGGCACCATCAGGCCGACAAAGCCGATGGAACCGCTGATCGCCACCAGCACGCCGGTCAGCAGCGAGCAGATCAGAAACGCCAGCAGGCGCACCGAGCGTGCGTTCAGGCCCAGGGTCACGGCGGTCTGCTCGCCGGCCATCAGCGCATTGAGCGCGCGTGCCATGCCCAGCAGCAGGCCCAGCCCCAGCAGCACGCTGGCTGCCGGCACCGCCAGCAGCTCCCAGCGCGCCAGGCCCAGGCCGCCGAGCATCCAGAACATCACCGCCGAGCTTGCACGATGATCGCCCATGAACAGCAGCAGGTTGGCCAGCGCCATCATCACGAAGGCCACGGCCACCCCGCACAGCAACAGGCGGTCGCTGTCCAGGCGGCCATGCCGGCTGGCAATCGCCAGCACCAGCAGCATGCTGCACAGCGCGCCGACAAAGGCTGCCAGCGGCAGGGTCAGCACGCCGATCAGTTCACCCACATGCAGCACCACCAACACCGCACCCAGCGTGGCGCCGGAGGTCACGCCGAGCAGGTGCGGGTCGGCCAGCGGGTTGCGCGTGACCGCCTGCAGCACCGCGCCGATCATCGCCAGGCCGCCGCCCACCAGCGCGCCCAGGAGCATGCGCGGCACCCGGATCAGCCACACGATATGTTCCTGGCCGGCGGTCCAGGCGGGCACCTCGGGGGCAATACCGAACACCTTGAGCAGCAGCACCCGGGCGACCACCTCGACCGGCACCGGGGCCGAACCGAACCCCAGCGAGAGCACGCACGACACCAGCAGCAGGCCGCTCAGCGCCAGCAGCATCAGGCGATAGCGAGTGTTCATGCGCCGTGCAGGCCCTTGGCGATGGCCTCGATCGCTTCGACGTTTTCCAGGCTCGGCGTGGCGGCCACATAGGGGATGACCACGAAGCGCCGGTTACGCACCGCGTCGACCGATTGCAGGGCCGGGTGCTGTTCCAGAAACTGCTGCTTCTGCGCGGCGGTGATCTCGCCGTAGTCGACGATCACGATCACCTCGGGGTTGCGTTCGACCACGCTTTCCCAGTTCACGCGGGTCCAGCTGGCCTCGATGTCATCGAGGATGTTGCGCCCGCCGGCGGCGTTGATCAGCGCTTCGGGCATGCCCAGGCGCCCGGAGGTCATGGCGCGGTCTTCGCCGCTGTCATACAGGAACACCCGCGGGCGCTGCGTCGGCAGGTGCTGCTGCACGCTGGCCACGCGCTGCTGCATCTGCTCGATCAGCTGGCTGGCGCGGGCCTGCACGTCGAAGATCCGGCCCAGGTTGCGCAGGTCGGTGTAGGTGTCGTCCAGGCTCGCCGGCGGGCGCTTCATCACGAACGCGCACGACTCGGTCAGCTCGTACACCGCGATGCCCAGCGGTGCCAGGCTCTGCGGGGTGAGGTCGCCGCCCACGCGCATGCCGTAGTCCCAGCCGGCGAAGAAGAAGTCGACGTTGGCGTTGAGCAGGGTTTCCACCGAAGGGTACTTGCTGGCCAGCTCCGGCAGGCCGTCGAGTTCCTTGCGCAGCGCCGGGGTCACTGCCTTCCAGCCGCTGACGCCGCTGTAGCCGACCATCTTCGTGCGCAGGCCCAGGGCGAGCATCATCTGGGTCATGTTGATGTCGTGGCTCAGGGCGCGTTCGGGGGCCTTGGCGAAGGTCACCTCGCGGTTGCAGCTGTGCACCGTGAGCGGGTAGTGCGTGACCTCGGCCAGGGCCGGGCCGGCGACCAGCAGCAGCGCGGCAAGCAGGGCGGATCGAATCATTGGGGGGCTATCCAGGTGATGCGTGGATGGTCGGCCAGCGGGTGGCGGTCGATCAGCGCCTGAACGCCGAACACCTCGCGCAGCAGCTCGGCGGTGAGGACCTGGTGCGGTGTGCCACTGGCCACGATGCGGCCGTGGTCGAGCACGTACAGGCGGTCGCAGAAGGCCGCGGCCAGGTTCAGGTCGTGGATGCTGGCCAGGGTGGCGATGCGCAGCTGGCGCACCTGGTGCAGCAGGGCCAGTTGGTAACGCGGGTCGAGGTGGTTGGTCGGTTCGTCGAGGATCAGTACGCGCGGTTGCTGCACCAGGGCGCGGGCCAGGATCACGCGCTGCTTTTCACCGCCCGAGAGGGTGGCGAAGGCGTGGTCGTCGAAGCCGTGCAGGCCGACATCGAGCAGCGCCTGCTGCACACGCTGGTGGTCTTGGCGGCTGTCGCCGTCGAACAGGCCCTGGTGCGGAATGCGCCCCATGGCGACCACTTCGGCCACGCTCAGGCCAAACGCGTCGGGGAACTCCTGCAGCACCACCGCGATGCGCTGGGCACACCAGCGCGGCGATTGTTGCCAGAGGTTGTGGTCGTCGAGGGTGATGTGCCCGCGTTCGGGCGCGTTGAAGCGGTAGGCGCACCGCAGCAGGCTGGTCTTGCCGCTGCCGTTGGGGCCAATGAGGCCGACGAATTCGCCGGGGCGCACCTGCAGGTCGACGCCACGCAGCTGGAACTGGTGGTGGCAGTGGCCGTGGCCTTTGGGGGACCAGTGCAGGTTGTGGATATTCAGGGTGGTCATGTGTCGTCTATTCGGGCCTCTTCGCCGGCAAGGCCGGCTCCTGCAGGACCGGTGTGGTGTGTAGGAGCCGGCCTTGCCGGCGAATGGGGCGACGCGGTCAGAAGGTGTAGTCGGCCGTCACGAAGAACGAGCGCGGCTCACCCAGGATCCATTGCTGGCCGTCATTGTACTGACTTTGCGCGTACCGACGGTCGAACAGGTTGTTCAACTGCAGGCCCAGCGTGGTATCGCTGAGCACCTGCCACGCCACCGAGGCATCCACCACCGTGTAGCTCGGCAGCCGGGTAGTGTTGCCCATGTCGGCATAGCGCCCGTCCACATAGCGCACCCCGGCGCCGGCGCGCAGGCTGTCGGTCAGGCCCTTGCTCAGCCACAGGTTGGCGGTGCGCCCCGGTACGTCGGTGGGGCGGTTGCCGGCCCGCGATACCATCACGCCGTTCACCTCCTGCTCGAACTCGTCATAGCGTGCACGCACGAACGCGGCGTTGGCCTGTACCTGCCAGTCGTGCGGCAGCTGCAGGTCCAGGCTGGCCTCGATGCCGTCGGACGACTGCTTGCCCACCTGCAGTTGCCGGCCGGTGCCGATCTGCGACGGGTCGTCGGTGAGCAGGTCCTTCTTGACGATGTGGTACGCCGCCAGGGTCCATTCGCCACGCTGCTGCCAGAACTGCTGCTTGACCCCGACCTCGGTCTGGCGCGCCTTGGCCAGGCCGTACTGCTGCTGGTCGGGGCTCAGCGAGATCAAGCCGCCAACGCCATCGGTGCTGGTGGCGTGCTGGGCATACAGCGACGTTTCGGGGGTGAGGGCGAACACCAGCCCGGCCTTCCAGTTGTTGCCGTCCAGGCTGGTGTCGCTGCGTGTGTTGCCGGTCACTTCGCTGCGCAGGTCGTTGCGGTCCAGGTGCACCACGTCGCGGCGCACGCCCGTCACCAGCGACAGGCGCTCGGTGAGCTGCAGGCGGTTTTCGGCGAACAGCGCGAACTGGTGGGTCAGGCTGTCGAACTGCGGACGGTACGCCGAATCGCTGGCAAAGCCGCTGCGCTGCGGGTGGCGCAGGTCGATCGGCTCGCCGCCGACGATGCTGTCGTTGAATGGCGCGTTGCTGTTGAGCTGGAAGCGGATGCGGTTGTAGTCGGCGCCCACCAGGGTCTGGCTGTCGAGGCCGAACAGGCTGTGCCTGAAGGTGAAGGTCTGGCGATCACCCAGCTGCTCCTGCTGGTGCTTGATGCCGAAGTTGCCACTGCGCAGCAGTTGCTGGCTGGCCGCATCCCAGGTGTAGTTCTCGGCGTTCTGCCAGCGGCGGTTGGCCTTGAGGTAGTACAGCTCGTTGGTGGAGCTGACGCTGTCGCTGATCTGCCACTCGGTGGTCAGGCGCGTCCACTGGTCGTTGTAGTGCTGCTTGTCGTTGCTGATGTTGTAGTTCTTGTCGCGCAGGCTCTCGCGCAGGTGGCCGTTGATCAGCGGCGTGCCGAAGTAGTTCATCGGCTTCTGGTCGCCATAGTCGTGCGCCAGGGTGAAGGCCAGGTCGTCATTGGCCTGCCAGCGCAGCGCCGCACTGATGGCGGTGCTGCTGGAGTCGCCGTGGTCGATCCAGCCGTTGCTGCGCAGCTGGTTGATGTTCAGGCGGTAGCTCAGGCTGTCGGTGAGCGAGCCGCCGCTGTCGAGGGCGGTCTGCTGGCTGTCGTGGCTGCCGTAGCCCAGGCGCAGGTGGTTGACGATCTCGCCCTCGAAGGGCTTTTTCGGCACCACGTTGACCACCGCACCGGTAGCGCCTTCGCCATACAGCACCGAGGCCGGGCCGCGCAGAACGTCGATGCGTTCCACCGACCAGGTGTCTACCGGGAAGGTCACGGTGCCCATGCCGGTGTACATGCGGTTGCCGTCGAACAGCTGCATCACCGAGCTCTGCCCGGTGAAGCCGCGGGCCTGCAGCGAGGTGCCGCCATCGCCCGGGGTGCCGGTGCGGCTGATGCCGGTACTGCGCGACACGCCGTCCTGTACGCTGCGATCGCCACGTGCGCGTACCTGCTCGCCGCTCAGGCTCTCGACGCTGCCCGGGGTTTGCAGGGCGTTCAGGTTCAGGCGCGAACCGGCGCTGGTCGGGGTATCGAGGCTGACCCGCTGTTCGGCGTCGGCCGTGGCGGTGATGGTGCCGGCAGGCAGGGTCAGGGTGTTGGCCAGGGCGCAATCGCACGCGGCCAGCAGGCTCAGGGAGCCGATCAGGTACTTGTTCATCGGAAGGGGAATCGCTTGTCCATAAGGCCCGGGCGCGTCGGTGCGCCGGGTTCGAGGCGGGTGTTTTTCGGGGCGTATAATGTAACATTTTGCCGATTGGCGGTAGCGCAGCGTGCTCATGTGCTGCATGAGCAGGGCTCAGGTTGGCGCCGCCGGTCTGCCAGAGGGCGCGGCCAGTGGCCGCGCCCGTGTGGTGCATCAGAAGCTCAGGTCGACCTTGGTCCAGAGGGTACGCCCTGGCTCGTTGATCGCCTGCGGATCACTGGCCGGGTAGCCGAAGCCGGCATTGCCCGCCAGGTTCAGGTGCTCGGCGTAGGCCTTGTCGAACAGGTTGTCGACGCCGGCACTGAGCTTGATGTTCTTGCTCACGCGGTAGGCGCCGTTGAGCGAGAACACGCCGAAGCCTGCGCTTTTCTCGTAGTCCTTGCCCACCACGTTGCCGGAACCCTCGGCGATGCGGTTCTGCGCCGAGACCAGGCGCCACAGCGCACCGGCGCTCCAGGCGTCGCGGCTGTAGGTCAGGCCCAGGCGGCTTTCCAGCGGCGGCATCTGCGGCAGCGCCTTGCCATCGCTGCTGTTCTTGCCCCAGGCGTAGGCCAGGGTGGCGTCGGCTTTCCAGTTGGGCGCGAACTGATAGGCCGCGCCCAGCTCGCCGCCCATGATACGGGCATCGATGTTCTGCGCCTGGGAGCTGAGCATGCCCATCATGCCGGGACGGTAGTCGAACAGGATGTAGTCGCGCACCTGGCCGACATAGCCCGAGGCCCAGGCTTCGAGCTGCTCGGTCTTGTACTGGATGCCCACGTCGAGCTGGGTGGTCTTCTCCGGCTTGATCGAGTCGAACGCATTGAGCGAGCCGGCCGGGCCCGACTTGGGCGAGAACAGCTCCCAGTAGTCGGGGAAGCGCTGGGCATGGCCCAGGCCCACATAGGTGGTGGCCGGGAGGTCGAGCAGGTCGTGCTCGTAGCGCACGAACCCGCTGGGCAGGGTGTCGGCGCGGGTGTTGCCGCGGGTGGCGCTGGCTTCACGAAAATCCTTGGCCGAGGCGCGGTCCAGGCGCGCGCCGCTGACCAGGCGGTCCTGGCTGGAGGTTTCCCAGGTCAGCTCGCCGAACACGCCGTAGTTGTGAAAGTCCGCGTCCTTGGTCCAGGGCTCGGCCTTGTGCGCATCCACGCCCATGCCGCCGCGCTGGCGATGTTCGTTGGTCTGCGCATCGACACCGCTGACCAGGGTCACGTCCTCCCAGCGCCAGGTGGCCTTGAGCCGCCCGCCGAGGGTGCGGCGGTCGACGTTGCTGACCATCGGTCCGGCCATCATGCCGCTGGTGGGCGAGGTGCGCAGGCTGTAGTTGTCCATCACGTGGTCGGCGTAGTTGTAGTAGACCTGGGCTTCGAGCTTGTCGAGCACCCCGCCCAGGTTGGATTTCTCAAAGCGCAGGCCCAGGCTTTCGCGCTTGAACTGCGAACCGTCCATGCCGCGCCCGGCATAGCGCGCCTCGCCATCGCCCTTGCCGGCAGTGAGTTCGAGCAGGGTGTCGGCATCCGGGGTCCAGCCCAGGGCCACGTCACCGTTCCACTTGTCCCAGCGCGAGGGCACGGTGTCGCCGTTGCCGTCCTTGTAGTCGTCGGAGCGCGACTGGTTGCCGACAAAGCGTGCATAGCCCTGTGCGTTGCCTGCCGCAGCATCCAGCACCTTGTCGAAGCGCCCGTTGGAGCCGGCCAGCAGGCTTGCGTTGACGCGGCTGCCGAGCTCGCCGAACTGTTCGGGCTCGCGGTCGAAGAGGATGGTGCCGGCCGAGGCGCCGGGGCCCCACTGCACGCTCTGCGGGCCCTTGATCACGGTGAGGCGGTCGTAGGTTTCCGGCGAGATGTACGAGGTGGGTGCGTCCATGCGGTTGGGGCAGGCGCCGAGCATCACGCCGCCGTTGGTAAGGATGTTCAGGCGCGAGCCGAACATGCCGCGCAGCACCGGGTCGCCGTTGGTGCCACCGGCGCGGATGGCCGAGAAGCCCGGGATGGTCTTGAGGTAGTCGGCGCCGTCGCTGGCCGGTACCGGCTGGCGTGGGTCCTTGGGGTTGGTGACGATGGTCAGCGGCGAGCTGGGCGCCACGGCAGTGATCACCGTGGGGCTCAGTTCGGCGTGGTCGTGGCCTTCGTGGCCGCTGTCGGCGGCCAGGGCCACGTGGCTGAACAGGGTGCCGCACAGCAGGGCGATGGTGCCTTGCAGCGACAGGCGCAGGGTAACGGTAGAGCCGGACATAGTATTTCCAACATCGTGTGGTCGTGAGGGTGCGCAAGAGCCTCGGCAGCAAGCCGGGCCCTGGGGCGCATGCAAAGTGGGTTCAGACGACGATGTGGGCAGGTGGCGCGCGGCTGCGGGCGCCGGGGAAGATGGCCTGGCGCGCATGGCCCTGGCGCGGCTGGGCGCGCAGGGTGGTGTGGGGCGAGACGGCCTCGGTGTCGAGCAGGCTGAGCGTCTGCGGCAGCGCCGGGCAGTGGAAGAACAGGCTGCAGTAGCCGCACTTTTCCCAGATGACGTGCAGCGCTGCCGGGTTGTCGGCCGGGCTGCTGGCGTGGCTGCCTGAGTGGCAGTCCATGGCCATGTCCATGCCGGGCATGGAGGCACGGTGATCCATCGGCATCGACTGGGAGACCAGTGGGCCGATGAAGATCATCAACATGGCGAACAGGCTCAGCCAGCTGCCGCGTGCTCGTTGGAGGTCAGCGGGGCGGGCGAGCCTGCTGCGGGGCAGGCGCATGGCGTGCAGCCGTCAGCGAATCAATGGCTGTGGGCGGTGCCCTCGGGGGCCTGTTTCTGCACGGCCACTTCGACCGTGATGTTGCCGGCCTTCTGGAAATGCAGGGTCAGCGGGAAGCGCTTGCCGTCGCTGAGCAGGCTGCGGTCCTTGGGCTGCATCAGCATCACGTGGTAGGCGCCGGGGGCGAACACCAGGTCGGCGCCGGCGGGGATGTCGACACCCTGCACCTGCTGCATCTTCATCAGGCCGTCCTTGTGCACATGCTCGTGCAGTTCGGCGTTGTCGGTGATCGGGCTGTCGACGCCGAGCAGGCGGTCGGCGCTCTTGCCGTTGTTGTGCACGATGAAATAGGCGGCCACGTTGGGGGCGTTGGGCGGCAGCTCCTGCGACCACGGGTGGGCGATATGCAGGTCGCCCACGGTGTATTCATGGGCGTTGGCAAAGGTGGCGGGCAGCAGCAGGGCGGCCAGCAGCAGGGCGTTCTTGAGCATGGTCAATCTCCGTTCGGGTCAGGTTCGCAACTGGTAGCGTAGTGAACTCAGGCCTGGGGGGAGGCGCGGGGATTGAGCGCGGGCCATTGCTGGCGTGGCGTGGGGTGGTAGCTGGCGAGTAGCGGTGACGGGGTGTTGAGGGTGTGCTCGGACGTCACCAGCCGTGGCGGGTGGCCGGGCAGGGCCAGCAGCGGGGCAGTGCCGGAGCAGCACCAGCAGTGCTGCATGGTGGAGTGGTCGTCGTTCTGCTGTTGGCCGTCGGGGGCATTCAGCGAGATGGCGATCATCTTGGTCACGCCGCTGGAGCAGAAGGTGCCCCAGAGCAGTTGTTCGGGTTGGGCTTTTGCAGCGGCGGCGGACAACGGCATGGCCAGCAGATTGAACAGCACTGCGAAGCAGGCGATCCAGGCGTAGGCGAGCCGGTGTGCGGGCATGGGGAGATCCGGTCAGGAATCGAGTGGGGCTATTTAGCCAGATGTCGAAGTATATGTAAAAAAGCCGGGGTGTGATGGAGTGTCGCAGGTGGGGTAACTGCGTCGACAGCGCATCTATCGTTCCCCTGACCTTGTGTCAGCCTTTTTTGATCGACTCTGGAGCTGTGTGCACCCGTCAAAGCGCCGCCAGCACATCGGCGACGCCCACGAACTCCCGATCCACCCCCGCCAGCGCCGGCCGCTTCAGGATCAGTACCGGCACACCCCGCTCGCGCGCCACTTCGAGCTTGGGCTCGGTCGCGGCGCTGCCACTGTTCTTGCTGATCAGCACATCCACCCGGTAACGCTCGAACAACGCCCGTTCATCCTCCAGGCGAAACGGCCCCCGCGCGCCGATCACTTCGCATCGCGCATTCCCCTCGCACGCCTCCAGCGCGCGCAAGGTCCAGAACTGCTGCGCGGGTATCTCGTGCAGGTGCTGCAACGGCTCGCGCCCCAGGGTGAACAGGGGCCGGCGAAACGGTTTCAATGCCTCGATCAACTGCGTCCAGTCTGCCACTTCCCGCCAGTCGTCACCGGCCTGCGCCTGCCACGCCGGGCGCCGCAACGCCCAGCATTCAACCCCGGCCAGGCGCGCTGCCTGCGCCGCATTGCGGCTGATCTGCGCCGCATACGGGTGGGTTGCGTCGATCACCAGCCCGATGCCTTCGGCCCGCAGGTAAGCGGCCAGGCCCTCGGCCCCACCATAGCCGCCCACCCGCACCTGGCACGCCAGGTCGCTGGGCACCCGGCCGATACCGGCCAGGCTGTAGACGTGCTGCGGGCCCAGCTGACGGGCTATCAACAGCGCCTCGGTCACGCCGCCCAGCAACAGGATGCGCCGGCTCATCGAACACCCGCCCGGCCGACGATGCCGCCCTGGCGGTCGATGGCGAACACCTCCACCTGTACCTGCGCCGGCACCACGCTGCGGGCGAAAGCCAGCGCGTGCTCGCACACCGCATCCCCCAGCCCGACCCCCGCCGCACTGGCCAGGGCCAACGCCTGCTGGCTGGTGTTGGCGCCGATGATCGCCGCCTGCAACGCGGCGTCGGCACCCACCGCCGCCGCCCAGCCAGCCAGTTGCGGCAGGTCGATGCTCGAATGCCGGCTGTGCAGGTCCATGTGCCCGGCCGCCAGTTTGCTGATCTTGCCGAAGCCGCCGCAGATGCTCAGCTTGCCAACCGGCACCTTGCGCAGGTGCTTGAGCACCGCGCCGACAAAATCGCCCATCTCGATCAGGGCGATGTCGGGAATGCCGTAGACCCGGCGCATGGTGTCTTCGCTGGCATTGCCGGTACACGCGGCAATGTGTTCGTAGCCATTGGTCTTGGCCACGTCGATGCCCTGGTGGATCGAGGCAATGTAGGCCGCGCAGGAAAACGGCCGCACGATGCCACTGGTGCCCAGAATCGACAGCCCGCCGAGGATGCCCAGGCGCGGGTTCATGGTCTTGAGGGCCAGGCTGTCGCCGTCCTGCACGTTCACGGTGACCTCGAAGCCCCCCGCGTAATCGCACTCCAGCGCCAGACGCTGCAGGTGCTCGGTCATCATGCGCCGCGGCACCGGGTTGATCGCCGGCTCGCCTACCCCCAGTACCAGCCCGGGGCGGGTCACGGTGCCCACGCCGATGCCGGCGACAAAACGTACGCCCGGCTCGGCCAGCAGCCGCACCTGGCTGTAGAGCAGCGCGCCATGGGTTACGTCGGGGTCGTCGCCGGCATCCTTGAGGGTGCCGGCTTCGGCGCCTGGCCCGGCCAGCCGGCAGAACTCCAGGCGCATCTGCACCTGTCTGCCCTTGGGCAGGGTGATGTGCACCGCGTCGTCGCATTGCCCGCTCAACAGCAGGCGCGCCGCCGCCAGGCTGGTGGCGGTGGCGCAACTGCCCGTGGTCAGGCCGCTGCGCAGCGGCGCCGGCTGTTCTGCGGTTTCGTCACGCATCGAGGGGCTTTACCACATCAAGCAGGGTGATCGGCAGCGCCTGGCGCCAGGTGTCGAACTCGCCCAGCGGCTGCGCCTGGGCCACATGGATACGGGTGAGCTCGCCGCCATGACGTTCGCGCCAGCTCATCAGCAGGGTCTCGCTCTGCAGGGTCACGGCATTGGCCACCAGCCGGCCACCGGGGCGCAGGTGCGCCCAGCATTCGTCCAGCACGCCCTCGCGGGTCACGCCGCCACCGATGAAGATCGCGTGGGGCCGCTCCAGGCCCTGCAACGCCTGCGGGGCGCGCCCGCGCACCAGTTGCAGGCCAGGCACGCCCAGGGCGTCGCGGTTGTGTTCGATCAGTTGCTGGCGGCCGGCGTCGGCCTCGATGGCCAGCGCCCGGCAGCTGGGGTGGGCGCGCATCCATTCGATGCCGATCGAGCCGCTGCCGGCGCCCACGTCCCACAGCAGCTCGCCCGGCTGCGGGGCCAGGCGGGCGAGGGTGATGGCGCGCACGTCGCGCTTGGTGATCTGCCCGTCGTGCGCGAAGGCCGAATCAGGCAGGCCGGCCAGCGGCGACAGGCGCGGTGCATCGGCGCCGGCCCGGCAGTCGATGGCCACCAGGTTGAGGTCGGCGAAGTCGGCGTCCTGCCAGCCATCGGCACGGGCATCGATGCGCCGTTCGTCGGCGCCGCCCAGGTGCTCCAGCACGCTCAGGTGGCTGGGGCCGAAGCCGCGCTCGCGCAACAGGGCGGCCAGGGCGGCGGGGCTGCTGCGGTCATTGCTCAGCACCAGCAGGCGCTGGCCGCTGTACAGGTGGGCGGCCACGGCGGCGACCGGGCGTGCTACCACCGACAGCGTGACCACATCCTGCAGGGGCCAGCCCAGGCGGGCGGCGGCCAGCGAGTAGGAGGACGGTGCAGGCAGCACCCGCATGGCCTCGGCCGGCAGCTGGCGCGCCAGGCTGGCGCCTACGCCGTAGAGCATCGGGTCGCCACTGGCCAGCACGCACACCGGCTCGCCACGTTCGGCCAGCAGTGGCGCCAGGGAAAACGGGCTGGGCCAGGCGACGCGTTCGGCGCGCGAGCAGTGGGGCAGCAGGGCCAGCTGGCGCGGGCTGCCGAACACCTTGGTGGCTCGCAGCAGGGCATGCCGAGCCTGTTTGCCCAGGCCCGTGAAGCCGTCTTCGCCAATACCTACTACCGTCAACCAGGGCGCCATGCCGTTCCTCTTCGCTTGCCTATCCGACCGGCTGGCTTAGCCTGCCGACGGACAAAGCAGGCATAATACCGCGCCTTTGTGCTACCAGCGCCTTTTGACGATTGCCGGGTGATCCCTTGCCGCAACCCCTGCCCACTCCAGCTCTTCGCCCCTCGGCCTGCCCGGGGTTGTGGCGTATCGTGCAGGCGCTGGACGGCGGCATTTCACGCATCAAGCTCGACGCCGGCACCCTGAGCGCGGCCCAGGCACACGCAGTGGCCGACGCCGCCGAGCGCTTTGCCGGCGGCGTGATCGAGGTAACCAACCGCAGCAACCTGCAGATTCGCGGCATCGGTGCCGACCACGCCGGGCTGGTGGCATGCCTGCTCGACGCCGGCCTGGGCCCGCGCCAGGCGGCGGGCGACGATGTGCGCAACCTGATGCTCAGCCCGGCGGCCGGTCTCGACCCGGCCATGCTGTTCGACAGCCGGGCGCTGGCGGGGCAGATCCTCGAATCGCTGCAGACCTGCGAGCGCTTTCATCAGTTGTCTGCCAAGTTCGCCGTGCAACTGGACGCTGGCGAAGACCTGGCCATGCTCACCCACCCCCACGACCTGTGGCTGTCGGCACTGCGCCTGGACGGCGAGGTGTGGCTGGCCTTCGGCCTGGCCGGCTGCCCGGCCGAGGAGGGTGCGCTGGGCGCGGTGCCGCTGGCCGATGGGCACGCGCTGGTGCTGGCGGTGTTGCAGCGGTTTCTCGACCTGGCCAGTGTGCAGCAGGCGCGCATGCGCCAGTTGCTGGCCGAATGCGGCAGCGAGGCGTTCGTGCAAGGCCTTGGCGTGGCGCTGCGCCGCGACCACGGGGTGCTGGGCTGGCGCCGGCCGCGACGTGACCAGGCCCGCCATCTGGGTGTCTACCCACAGCGCCAGACGGGCAGGGTCGCGGTGGGCGCCGCCGCACCGCTGGGGCGCCTGAGCGCCGCGCAGTTGCGTGGCGCCGCGCACCTGGCCAGCAGCCTGGGCGACGCCAGCCTGCGCATGACGCCCTGGCAAAGCCTGCTGCTGCCCAATCTTGCCGCCACCGACGCCGAGCAGGCGCTGGCCGGGCTGGCAGCGCTGGGTTTGCTGTGCGACCCGGCGCAGCCGCTGGCGCGCATGGTGGCCTGCACCGGTTCGGCCGGCTGCGCCAAGGCCCTGGCCGACACCAAGGCCGACGCCGTGCAGCTGGCGGCGCTGCTGCGCGAGCCGGGCCCGGTGGCCGGCATTCACCTGAGCGGCTGCGCGCGTTCCTGCGCGCTGGCCCACCGTGCACCGGCCACCCTGCTGGCGGTCGGGCCCGGGCATTACGACCTGTATTTTCACGACCCGGCGCAGCCGGGCCTGGGCGCCCCTGGCGGGCGCAACCTGACATTGAAAGAAGCGGGCGCGCAACTCGACGCCCGCCTACGGAGCAACCCCGATGATTGATTACATCCGCGACGGCCAGGAGATCTACCGCAACTCCTTCGCCATCATTCGCCAGGAGGCTCGCCTGGAGCGGATCCCGGCCGACCTGGAAAAACTCGCGGTGCGGGTCATCCATGCCTGCGGCATGGTCGAGGTGGTCGACAAGCTGCGCTTCAGCGAAGGCGCCGGCAGGGCCGGGCGCGAGGCGCTGGCCAACGGTGCGCCGATCCTGTGCGATGCGCGCATGGTTGCCGAAGGCATCACCCGTGCACGCCTGCCGGCCAACAACGAGGTGATCTGCACCCTGCGCGACGACAGCGTGCCGGGCCTGGCCAAGGAGCTGGGCAACACCCGCTCGGCGGTGGCCCTGGAGCTGTGGCGCCCGCACCTGGAAGGCAGCGTGGTGGTGATCGGCAATGCGCCGACCGCATTGTTCTACCTGCTCGAGATGATCGATGCAGGGGCGCCGAAGCCTGCGCTGATCCTCGGCTTCCCGGTCGGTTTCGTCGGCGCGGCCGAGTCCAAGGCGATGCTCGCGGCCGACAGCCGTGGCGTGCCGTTCGTGATCGTCGAGGGCCGCCTGGGCGGCAGCGCGATGGCAGCAGCGGCGGTCAATGCCCTGGCCACGGAGGTCGAATGATGCAGCCACGCGGACGACTGCTTGGCCTGGGCGTGGGCCCCGGCGACCCCGAACTGATCACGGTCAAGGCGCTGCGCCTGCTGCGCGAGGCGCCAGTGGTGGCGTATTTCGTGGCCAAGGGCAAGCGCGGCAATGCCTTCGGCATCATCGAGGCGCACCTGCAGCAGGCGCAGACATTGCTGCCGCTGGTGTACCCGGTGACCACCGAGGCACTGCCGGCGCCGCTGTCGTATGAGCAGGTGATCAGCGACTTCTACGACGGCGCCAGCCTGGAAGTGGCCGCGCACCTGGATGCCGGCCGCGACGTGGCGGTGATCTGCGAAGGCGACCCGTTCTTCTATGGCTCCTACATGTACCTGCACGACCGCCTGGCCGAGCGCTACGAGGCCCAGGTGATCCCCGGCGTGTGCTCGATGCTCGGGGGCGCCTCGGTACTCGGCGCGCCACTGGTGTACCGCAACCAGAGCCTGTCGGTGCTGTCGGGCGTGCTGCCGGCCGACGAGCTCAAGCGCCGCCTGGCCGATGCCGACGCGGCGGTGATCATGAAGCTGGGGCGCAATTTCCCCAAGGTGCGCCAGGTGCTGGCCGAACTGGGCCTGGCCGAGCGAGCGCTGTACGTGGAGCGCGCGACCATGGCCAACCAGAAGATCGTGGCGCTGGATGCAGTCGACCCGCAGTCCTCGCCATACTTCTCGCTGATCATCGTGCCGGGTGAACGGTGGCAAGGGTGATGACATCTCACGCACCGGCCATCGTGATCCTGGGCAAGGGCAGCCTGGCCACTGCCCGCAGGCTCCAGCAGCTGTACCCCGATGCATTGATCCACGGCCTGGCCGGGCGGGTCGAGGGCACGGACCGCAGCTACCAGGACTTCGGCGCCACCCTGCGCCAGCTGTACCAGCAGGACACCCCGATCATTGCCCTGTGCGCCGCCGGCATCGTGATTCGCAGCCTGGCCAGCGTGCTGCTGGAGAAGGGCGCCGAACCGCCGGTACTGGCCGTGGCCGAAGACGGCAGCGCCGTGGTGCCGCTGCTGGGCGGGCTGGGCGGGGTCAACGGGCTGGCCCGCGAGATCGCCGCCGGTCTCGGCGTGGCGCCGGCCATCACCACCAGCGGCGAGCTGCGCTTCGGCACCTGCCTGCTCAACCCGCCCAGTGGTTATGCGCTGGCCGACCTGGAGCTGGGCAAGCGTTTCGTGTCCGACCTGCTGGCCGGTGAAAGCGTGCGCATCGATGGCGCCGCGCCGTGGCTGGAACAGGCGCAACTGCCGCAGAGCGAGCAGGCGCAGCTGGCCATTCACGTGGGCTGCGATGCACGTGAGGCCGACGCCAACGAGCTGGTGATCTACCCGCGCTGCGTGCTGGTGGCCGTGAGTGCCCAAGTGCCGGAGCTGGCCGCGGCGGTGCGTGCGGCGCTGCACCGCGCGAAGATCGCCGAGCCGGCATTGGCCTGCCTGCTGGCGGCCGACAGCGAGATGGCCAGCCCGGCGTTGCACGCGGCAGCGGCCGAGCTGGGCGTGCCGTTGCGCTTCGCCCCGGCCGCCGGCAGTGTTGCCGAGCTGGCCGCGCAGGCCTGGCCGCAGTTGCTGGCGCCGCAGTGCGCAGGCGAGGGCGTGGCGATTGCGGTGGCCGGCCAGCCGATCGACCCGCAACGGATCGGGCGCGCCCGTGGCCGCCTGGCGGTGATCGGCCTGGGCCCGGGCGCCGCCGACCTGATGGTGCCGGCGGTCAAGGCCGAGCTGGCACGCGCCAATGACGTGCTGGGTTATGAAACCTATGTGCGCATGGCCGGCCCGTTCCGCGCCGATCAGGTGCTGCACTGCACCGACAACCGCGAAGAAATGCAGCGCGCACGGCATGCCTTCGAGCTGGCCGCGCAAGGCCGCTCGGTGGTGGTGGTATCGTCGGGCGACCCGGGCGTGTTCGCCATGGCAGCGGCGGTGCTCGAAGCCTTGCACGAGTCGACGGACCCGCAGTGGCACAGCGTCGAGCTGCAGATGCTGCCGGGCGTCTCGGCCTCGCTGGCCACCGCCGCGCAGGCCGGTGCGCCGCTGGGGCATGACTTCTGCGTGCTGTCGCTGTCGGACAACCTCAAGCCCTGGGACATCATCGAGAAACGCCTGGACCTCGCCTGCCAGGCCGACCTGGCGCTGGCCTTCTACAACCCGATCTCGCGCTCGCGGCCCTGGCAGCTGGGGCGTGCCCTGGAGATCGTGCGCCAGCACCGAACGCCGGCCACCCCGGTGGTGCTGGGCCGTGACATCGGCCGCCCCGGCCAGACCCTGCGCACCCTGACCCTGGGCGAGCTGACGCCAGAGCAGGTGGACATGCGCACCATGGTGCTGGTGGGGTCGTCCACCACCTGCACCTTCGCGCGTGCCGACGGTGGCGAGTGGGTGTACACGCCGCGTTGGTATGGCGCCGGCCGCCCTGGATAGCCACAGGGTCTCGTAGGGAAAGAAAGGTGCGCCTGGAAACGGGCGCACCTTTTTTCATGCAGGCCCGGTGATAGTTTGCAGTGGCCTGGCTGTGCCGCGGCAAACCAAAACTGAACAAGGATGATGTTATGGATAACTCGACTGTGTTTCCCTGCGCGGAAAAAAGCGCTGAATTCTTCAGCAACCTGGAAGTACCGGATCTTCAGCATTCGCCGCTGTCCATGCGCGGGCTGCTGGCCAGTGAAGGGCTCGATGACGAAACGGGCGAAGTGGCACTGATGACCAGCGAAGGCCCGACGATTCTGACCTTTGCCGACAAGCTGTCGGCGGACAAGCGCCAGATGGCCAAGGACGCCACCCTGTTCGCCGAGATGGTGGCCAACACCTCGGGCAGTATCCAGGAGCAGCCCCTGCAATGGCTGGCAGCCTACCGGGAGGCCATGCTGCACGCCGGCTGGTTCATGACCAGTTCGGACCGTCAGAGCTACAACACCAGCAAGCGCGACATCACCATGGACAGCGTGGTGCTGGAAATCGTCGCCTCGGTGGCCGGTGGCAACGCAGCCGCCATGATCCCGCTGGTTTCCAGGGCCCTCGACAAGCTCAAGGGCGACGAGGACATGATCACCCTGTTCAACAACAACAGCACCGGCGCGAGCAAGGACAGTTGCCGCATTCTGCCGTGCCTTGAAACGGATAACGGCGAAGCCGTGACACTGTTCATCGGGCTTGAATACAACAAGCGTACCGACAAGGGCGGCGCACTGTTCTGGAAGTGGGACAACGAAACCATGGACATCACTCAGGTGGCCACCATGGTCAACTGGAACGAACGTGTCTATCAGCGCAACAAAGACGACATCCACGACTACATGGGTATTTCCTCGGATAACTTCTTCAGGAAAATCAAGAAGAAGTAATTCTACCGGCACCGGTGTCAAGGCGCCGGTGCCGCTATCCTCAAGGAGTCGAGGCATGGCAATGCAGTACGAGACATGGGTCAATGGTGCGCAGCTGATTTCATTTCCCGGCGGGTTGAGCGCACCGGACAGGGATGATGTATTGAACTCCCACTTGCTGGCGCAGGTGTCGGCCAACCAGGACGGCCTGGTCACCGCCAACCCCCGGGCCTGGTTCAAGCGCAATGTGGACGGCCTGGGCCAGCTCATGTGGAGCACCCAGACCGTGCAGTCCGATGTGTCCAGGTTCGCCGGCCTGGATGACCTGAGCATCGTCGCGCTGGTGACCAGGCACCTGAAGAAGAAGTTGCCTGCGGCCATCGTGCGGCAGATGACCGACATGCTGGAGCAGATTTGCGAACTGGCCTACGAGCACCCGGCGCGCCAGCTGTTTCGTGCCCAGGTGCTCGCGCACAGCCAGGCCAGCCAGCGCACGGCGATCAACTTCCAGCTCAGTGCGTGTACTGCGCCAGACCAGGTGTTCAGCCTGTTTGTGAGCCTGGCGCTGGTGGTGCCGCTTCAGCAGGACTTTCTGCACCAGACGTTCTGCGGGGTCGACAGCCCGGGCGACGCGCTGTTCTTCTACAGCCACAAGCAGTTGTCGGTTGCGCGCTATGCGCGACTGCGCGAGATGACGGTGGCAGCCCTGGAGGACGATGCCGTTGTGCTCAGGCGGGTGGTGCCGCAGGCCAAGGCCAAGGCCGACGGCTCGCTGCAAGGGGGCACCCATGACCTCCACTGAACGTTCGCAGGTGATCGGCGACAACCGGGTGTCGTTCGGTGATGGCATGGACCCTGCCGACATGCAGGACATGATGGACCTGATGGTGTACGCCGAGATGTACGCCAGCAAAGCGGTTGGCCAGCATGCCTCGCCGCAGGCCTGGAATGAGTTCCACCATGCCTGCCTTTTGCGGCATGGTTGCCGCCTGATCAGCTTTCTGTCGTCGGTGTCCACGGCTGCCCACGACCTGGCGCAGGTGCGTGCCTTCGAGGTCACGGTGGTACAGCGGGACGCCGAGGTGCTGTTTCACCAGGTGATCAGCCAGTCGCTGCGCGACCTCGACCTGGAGACCAAGGCCCGGCGCCACTTCGAGTCTTCGGCCATGCCCAGGCGCGACGTGGAGAAGGCCATGCACTGCAAGGTCACGTCCTGTTTCACCGATCGACGCAACCAGCCCATGCTGTGTTTCTGCGGGCTGGTGATGCGCTTTGAAGTGGACGTCGAGCACGGCTTTCTGACCGATACCTACCGGCGCTACGTGACCCTGACGCCCCATGGTGGCTGCTACCTGTTCGATCGCCAGGCGTACGCGAGCCATCGCACGTTCGTACTGGCCCAGACCCGGGCACTCTCGGAAGGTTTCTTCCAGGACCGGTAGGGGCTAGAGCACCAGGTAGCCCTTGATCCCGGTGAAGATGATCTGCGCCGCCAGGGCGCACACGAACAGGCCCATCAGCCGGCTGACGATCTGCAGGCCCTGGTCGCCAAGCAGCCGTTCGATGCGGTGCGACAGAAACAGCACCAGGCCCACGGTGAAGCTGGCCAGGGCGATACTCACGATGGCCAGCAGCTTGTCGTCCCAGTGCGGCTGGCTGACGCCCATCACCAGCAGCGCACCGATGGTGCCGGGGCCGACGGTCAGCGGGATGGTCAACGGCACGATGGTCACGTCCTGCTGCACGTTGTCGGTGTTGACCGCCGACTTGCCCTGGGCCATGCCCAGCGCCGAGATGAACAGCACGCTGCCGGCGCCGATGCGAAACGCGTCGGGGGTGATGCCGAAGATGCCGAAGATTGCCCGCCCGAACAGGTACAGCAGCACGCTGGCGATCAGTACCGCCAGCGCCACGCGCCAGGCCAGCTGCTTGCGCTCCTTGCTGGAGTGGCCGCGGGTCAGGCTGATGAAGCAGGACAGGACGAAGAACGGGCTGTAGAGCACGAGCATCTTCAGGTAGACGCTGAACAACTCATGGAGCATGGCGTGGGCTCGCGGCAAAGGGGGCGTTGGGCAAGTGTATCAGTGGGGGACGGGCGCGTTGTCGGGCTGCTCGTGGGGCTTGCGGTGGGCCACCCAGTATTCGATCAGTTCGCGCAGTTGCGACAGCTCCACCGGCTTGGCCATGTGCCCGTCCATGCCGGCCTGGCGTGCGCGCTCCTTGTGCTCGGCCAGGATGTGCGCGGTCAGCGCCACCACCGGCGTGCGCGGGCGCAGGCTGACCGCCTCCCAGGCGCGCAGCTGCTGGGTGGCCGAGAAGCCGTCCAGCACCGGCATCTCGCAGTCCATCAGCACCAGGTCGTAGCGCTGCGCCTTCATGGCCTGCAGGGCTTCCTCGCCGTTACTGGCGGTGTCGGGCTCCAGGTTGAGCTTGCCGAGCATGCCGCGGATCACCTTGGTGGAGATGTTGTTGTCTTCGGCCACCAGGATGCGGAAGTCGGCGGGCACGTCCAGCGGGGTGGCCAGGCTGGGCGGCTGCATGCCGAGCATCTGGCCCTTGCTGCGCTGGGCCAGTTCTTCGGCCAGGGTGGTCTTGAGGGTGTAGCCGGCCACGGGCTTGGCCAGGATGCGCTTGACCCCGGCGTTGCGGGCGATGACCTTGCTCGGCGCATTGGTGATGCCGGTGAGCATGATGATCAGGATGTCGTGGTTCAGGCTCGGATCTTCCTTGATCTTGGCGGCCAGTTGCATGCCGGTCATGCCGGGCATGTTCTGGTCGAGCAGCACGGCATCGAAGTAGTCGCGCAGGTGCGCCTTGGTGCGCAGCAGGGCCAGGGCTTCCTTGCCCGAGGGCACGGCGCTCACGTTCATGCCCCAGGCGCTGCACTGCTGCACCAGCACCTTGCGGCAGGTGTCGTTGTCGTCCACCACCAGCACCCGGGCATCGCGCAGCGGGCCGTCGAGGTCGGCGGCGGGCTGTTCGAGGCGCTGCGGGTCCAGCGGCAGGGTCATCCACAGGGTGTTGCCCTGGTTGTGGCTGGTCTTGATGCCGAACTCGCCCTGCATCAGGGCGATCAGTTGCTTGGCGATCACCAGGCCCAGCAGGCCGCCGAGCTTGTTGCTCGACAGCACGTGCTCGCTGTGCAACTCGGCCTGCAGCAGTGCCTCGCGCTCGCTGGGCGGGATCGGTTCGCCGCTGTCCTGCACGGCCAGGCGCAGGCGCGGGCTGCTGCCGCGCTGGTCCAGTGCCACCACCAGCAGGATCTCGCCCTGCTCGGTCTTTTTCAGGGCGTTTTCCAGCAGGCTCAGCAGGGCCTGGCGCAGGCGCGTGGGGTCACCGCTGATGACCCGCGGCACCTGCGGCTGGGTGAAGCTGATCAGTTCGATGTTCTGCTGTTCGGCCTTGGCCCTGAAGATGCTCAGGCAGTCCTCGATCAGGGCGTTGAGGTCGAACTGCACGTCATCCAGCTCGATCTGGCCGGACTCGAGCTTGGAGATGTCGAGGATCTCGTTGATCAGGGTCAGCAGCTCGTTGCCGGCACTGTGGATGGTCTGCACATAGTCGCGCTGCTTGACCGACAGCGGGGTGCCCAGCAGCAGTTCGGTCATGCCCAGCACACCGTTCATCGGGGTGCGGATCTCGTGGCTGATGCGTGCCAGAAACTCTGCCTTGGCGTTGATTTCGGCGGTGCTGGCGGCCAGCTCGCGGCTGGCGCTGAAGCGCGCCTCGCTGATGCTGCGCAGGCGCTCGCCCAGGGCCATGTTGAGCAGAAGGCCGGTGAAGGCGGTGAACCCCAGCAGAATGAACAGCAGCCATTCGGTGGGGGTGCGGGTAAGGCCCAGCAGCGCCGGCAGCACCACCAGGCAGCCCAGGTTGAACACCAGCATGGCCAGGCTGAACAGGCGCGCCGGGGCGAAGCCGCGCACCCAGTGGCAAACGGCCGTGATCAGCATGCTCAGGCTGGCCAGGGCCACCAGCGCGTAGGTGGCCAGGTTCAACGGCAAGGTGTCGACGAACAGCAGCAACAGGCCGCCGATGGCGATCAGCAGGATCTCGCCTTGCAGCAGGCGGGCCAGGCGCGGCTGCTGCAGGGGGGCGAAGAAGCGCAGGGTGAAGGCCAGCCCGCAGAGGCTGGCGAGCAGGGCGGTGAGGTAGGCGGCCGGGGTCTGCGAGGTCTGCCAGAGGTTCCACGGCCCGCTCAGGTTGAGCAGGATCAGCGCGCTGAGCAGCATCAGGCTGTGGTAACCGGCCAGCCACAGGCTGCTGGTGGAGCGCGAATAGCCGAAGCGCACCAGGTTGTGCAGGATCAGCATGCCCATGCAGCCGAACAGCAACCCGAACAGCAGTGGCTGGCGCTGGTCGGCGGCGGCGCTCACGGCGGGCATCAGGCTGATGCCGGGCCGCAGCTGGTGCTCGGAGACCAGCCGCAGGTAGAGGTCCTGGGCCTGGTCGCTGGTCGGCACCGCCAGCAGGTGATCGTTGGTGGTCAGGCTCACCGGGCCGTTGGTGTCCGGGCGGCCGTTGTGGGACTGCTCGATCAGCCGGGCGCCGTCGACCACATACAGGTTCAGGTGCGACAGGTCCGGGGCGAACAGGCGCAGTACCTGTTCGGGCTGGTGTGGGGGCAGGTGGTAATGCAGCCAGAGCGCCTGCTGGGGCTCGGCGGCATCGAGCTGGTTGAGCTCGATGGGACTGAACTGGTTACGGTAACGCTCGGAACGGATGTCGCTCAGTTGCAGGTTGGCCTGATCGTCGAGCAATACCGACCACCCACTGCCTGAATCGGCCGTGGCCGGGAACAGGCAGAGCAGAGTCAGCAGGCTGACGGTGAGTCCAATGGCAATCCTGAGCCAACGCACGAGATATCCCTTCCTAGCCAAATGCCGGTTTGCAACTATGCGCGGCGTGCCAAGCCGAAGGCAAGGCCCCTTTGGAGCCTTGCCGTGTCAGCTTACTCCTGGTGCTCGCCACGTTCACGGGCGATGGCGCGGTAGCCGATGTCGGTGCGGTAGAAACTGCCGTCCCACTCGATTTCGGCGGCCAGGCGGTAGGCCTGCTGCTGCGCGGCTTCGACGGTCTCACCCAGGGCAGTGGCACACAGTACGCGACCACCGCTGGTGACCACCTGGCCGTCCTTGAGGGCGGTACCGGCATGGAACACCTTGCCGGTGAGCTTGGCTGCGGCGTCCAGGCCGCTGATCGGTGCACCCTTGGCGTAGTCGCCCGGGTAGCCGCCGGCGGCCAGTACAACGCCCAGGCTCGGCTGCGGGTTCCACTGCGCTTCGACCTTGTTCAGGGCCTTGGCGAACGCCGCTTCGATCAGCAGCACCAGGCTCGATTCCAGGCGCAGCATCACCGGCTGGGTTTCCGGGTCGCCGAAGCGGCAGTTGAACTCGATGACCTTGGGGTTGCCGGCCTTGTCGATCATCAGCCCGGCATACAGGAAGCCGGTGTACACGTTGCCTTCGGCTGCCATGCCGTTGACGGTCGGCCAGATCACCTGGTCCATCACGCGCTGGTGGACCTCGGCGGTGACCACCGGGGCTGGCGAGTAGGCGCCCATACCGCCGGTGTTGGGGCCGGTGTCGGCGTTGCCGACGCGCTTGTGGTCCTGGCTGGTGGCCATCGGCAGCACGTTCTGCCCGTCGACCATGACGATGAAGCTGGCTTCCTCGCCGTCGAGGAACTCTTCGATGACCACGCGCGAACCGGCGTCGCCGAAGGCATTGCCGGCGAGCATGTCGCGTACCGCGTCCTCGGCTTCAGCCAGGGTCATGGCGACGATCACGCCCTTGCCCGCGGCCAGGCCGTCGGCCTTGATCACGATCGGTGCGCCTTTTTCGCGCAGGTAGGCCAGGGCCGGCTCCACTTCGGTGAAGTTCTGGTAGTCGGCGGTCGGGATCTTGTGACGGGCCAGAAAGTCCTTGGTGAAGGCCTTGGAGCCTTCCAGCTGCGCCGCGCCCTTGGTGGGGCCGAAGCAGTCCAGGCCGCGGCTGCGGAACAGGTCGACCACGCCGGCCACCAACGGGCCCTCGGGGCCGACGATGGTCAGGGCGACGTTCTTCTCGGCGAAGTCGGCCAGTTGGTCCAGGGCGGTGACGTCGATGTCGACGTTCTTGCACTTGGCTTCGGTGGCGGTGCCGGCGTTGCCGGGGGCGACGAAGACAGTCTCGACGCGAGGGTCCTGGGCAACTTTCCAGGCCAGGGCGTGTTCGCGGCCGCCGCTACCGATGATCAAAACGTTCATGTCAAAACCTCGATGACGCTAATTCGGATGAGTGCTGTTCTGTGCAGGTCATTGCAAGAGCGAGGTCCTGTGGGAGCGGGCTTGACCCGCGATGGGGGCCACGCGATCAGGAAGTACCGCGTCGCTCGCATCGCGGGTCAAGCC